>JBARUR010000048.1:0-15845 GCA_049645845.1 Desulforhopalus sp.
TAAATGCATTTTGTCCTCTGCCGCACCGCATTGAATTTGTCGCCGAAATAAACGGAGTTTTTTATTATAACGATTCCAAGGCAACGAATACAGGTGCAGTGATTGGTGCTTTGGCGCAGTTTCCTGAAAATGTCATCCTCCTCGCGGGAGGACGTGACAAAGGTGACGATTATCGCTTGCTGCGCGGAAGCGTTGCTGGTCGGGTAAAAAAGCTCATCGTTTTCGGTGAGTCAGCAATACTCTTGAAAGAAGCGCTGGAAGATCTTGTGGGAATTATCCAGGTAAAATCCATGGAGGATGCGGTTTGTATTGCAGCAGGAAATGCCGCCTCCGGAGATGTGGTGCTGCTCTCTCCTGCCTGTGCAAGTTTTGACATGTTCACCAGTTATGGCCATAGAGGCAATGAATTCAAAAAGGCTGTCATGGCTTTGCCGGATTTTTGTGAAAGTCAGCAAGCGGAGGGTGTCAATTGACTGGTGAAAATCGGAAGATAAGGCTTCTGTTGACTGGTGGAGGAACAGGTGGACACCTGTTTCCTGCCGTAGCAACAGCTCAGGAATTCCAGAAACAGATGCCTGATGTGGAAGTTCTTTTCGTCGGTACAAAAAGAAAGGTGGACACCAAGAGTCTCGGAGCTTACGGTTTTTCCAGTGAAAGTATAATGAGTTATGGTCTTAAGGGTAAAAATCCCTTAGAGATGCTCAAGGCATTGGCCGTATTGCCGCTGTCGGTTATCCAGGCAATGAAAATTATCCGTCGGTTTAGTCCGGATATTATCTTCGGAGTCGGGGGATATGTTACCGGCCCCGTGATCGGAGCCGGGAAGAATCTGGGTATTCCGATTGTTATCCACGAACAGAACTCAGTGCCGGGACTGGCCAATCGAAAACTTGGCAAAATTGCCGACAAGGTCTGCCTGTCGCTGCCCGGAAGCGGCTCTTATTTTCCGGATGACAAAATACTCTATACGGGCAATCCGGTACGGAACAACATTCTCGAATTAGCCGGAAAGCCGCTGCCTCAAAATAAAGAACAGGATGGATCGAACGGCCGTAGAACCCTGCTCGTCTTAGGCGGTAGTCAAGGCGCACAGGCTGTTAACAGCTTGGTAACCGAAGCATTGTGCTCACTCACTGACGCTGAATTACAGGCAATAAAAGTGATTCATCAGACCGGCGACAGAGACGAAGAGCTGGTAAAGAATACATACCTAAAACGTGGAGTCAGTGCCGAGGTGGCAGGATTTTTTACCCAAATGCATGAAATCTATGAGCAGGCAGATCTTTTGGTCAGCAGAGCGGGAGCAACGACGCTCTCGGAGATAGCGGTATTGGGAAAACCTGCAATTCTGATCCCTTATCCTTCTGCTGCTGATAATCATCAGGAAAAGAACGGAGAGTATTATGTGTCCGGGGGTGGGGCGGTTCAATTCAATCAAAAAGAACTCACCGCAAAACAGCTCAATGAAACCATCCTGCAATTGATAAATAATCAGGAAAAATTGAACAGCATGGGGGCAGCTATGAAACGACTTGCGTTTCCGGATGCGGCCGAAAAAATTGTCGCCTGTTGTTTAGAACAAATAGAGAAGCGCCGCGTAAAATGAACAGAAAAACAAAACATATCCATTTCGTTGGGATCGGTGGTATCGGCATGAGCGGCATAGCAGAATTGCTGCTGAATCTTGGTTACAAGGTTTCGGGGTCGGATTTGCATAATTCCATTATCACTGAGAATCTCTCGAAACTCGGTGGATTTATTTATCAAGGACACAAGAGCGAATGGATGACAGGAGCTGATGTGGTGGTGACCTCATCGGCTATTTCGTCCAAAAATCCTGAAGTAGTAGCGGCTAAAGAATCAAATGTCCCGGTGATCATGCGGGCGGAAATGCTTGCAGAATTGATGCGTCTGAAGAAAAACGGGATCGCCATTGCCGGCAGCCACGGAAAAACATCGACAACCTCCATGGTCAGCTGGATGCTCGCTTCGGCAGGACTTGATCCCACCATCGTCATAGGCGGCAAAGTTGACGCACTAGGTGGAAATGCAAAACTTGGCAAAGGCGAGTATTTGGTGGCAGAAGCCGATGAAAGTGACGGGTCTTTTCTAAAATTATCACCGGTTATTGAAGTCGTCACCAATATTGATCTTGAGCATTTGGATTATTATCGGGATCTCGATCACATAAAAGCTACTTTTTTGGAGTTTATCGATAAGATTCCTTTTTATGGCGCTGCTATAATCTGTTTAGATGATGACAATATCGCAGATATTTTGCCCTCTATAAAAAAGAGAACGATAACTTATGGTCTGACTTCGCAGTCCGATATCTATGCCGATGATATAGCCTGGGAAGATGACAGAATCTTTTTTACAGTAAATAACGCTGTTGGAAAACTCGGCAGAATTGGGATCACTCCTCCGGGGATCCATAATGTGTATAATGCGCTTGCTGCTGTGTGTGTCGGATTGGAGCTGGATCTCTCTTTTGAAAAAATTCAGGCAGGATTGCAGAGCTATGCCGGTGTTCAGCGAAGAATGCAGAAGAAAGGGGAAGTTGGTGGAATTTCCATTGTCGATGATTACGGCCATCATCCGACGGAAATCCGGGCTACCCTGGAAGCGATCAAACAGGCGTGGCCGCAAAAAAGATTGGTGGTCCTTTTTCAACCTCACCGATATTCACGGACAAAAGCCTTATTTAAAGAATTTCAAACATGTTTCCATAGAGCTGATTTTCTTGTTATGTCGGGTATTTATCCGGCAAGCGAGGAGCCTATTCCCGGTGTTACCGGTGAAACTCTGCTAGAGGCAACCAAACTTCATGGCCAGCGTCATACGCTGTATATCAGAGAATTGGATAATATGGCGGAGGAGCTTCTGCCGATACTGCAGGAGGGAGATCTTGTCCTCACCTTGGGAGCTGGAAATATAGTTAAGGTTGGCGAGGAATTGTTGGCATTATTGCAAAAATCTGAACTGGTGAACTGAACCCGAAGGTCCGGATAGCGCAAATGAACTCTGAGCAGAAAATAAAATTAACGACCCTGAGCTCTCAAGCCATTAAATGGCATTGTCGCTTAGATCGTTATACCTCGCTTGCTATCGGTGGACCTGCCGATGCACTGATTAAGGTTGAAAAGCGAGAGGAACTGCAACAGCTGCTCGCCTTTTTGATTAAAGAGCAGATACCCTGGCGGGTGGTGGGACGAGGGACTAATCTCCTGGTAAAAGATAAAGGTTTTGCCGGGGTGATTTTCCTTTTGGGCGGCGACTTCAATAACATAGAAAGAGACGCTGCCGGTGCTGCCGATTCCGTTATTGTAAAAGCTGGAGCAGGCTCTTCTCTCACTCAGATCTCTTTTAGATGTATTGAATGGGGACTTACTGGAGTTGAGTTTGCCTGCGGTATTCCCGGAAGCCTCGGAGGGGCCGTGATAATGAACGCCGGAGCGTGGGGAGGCGAGATGTCATCCATTGTTGAAAATGTCAGGCTCATGACTGCTGATGGAGAGAAGATATTTGCCCGGCACGAACTCGATTTTTCTTATAGATGCTGGAAAAGTTTTGCACCGTTTCTTGGGAAAGCTGTGGTTACCGAAGTGGAATTGAAACTAAAAAATGCTGATATTGATACTATTCGTCAAAATTGCAGCATACTACAAGATCGCAGAAAGCAAATTCAACTTTGTAAGTATCCTAATGCCGGATCATTTTTCAAGAATCCTGCTAATGACAGTGCCGGTCGTTTGATTGATGTCAGCGGCTTAAAAGGATTAACTGTCGGGGGTGCGATGATATCTGAACACCATGGTAATTTTCTGGTGAACAAGGGTAATGCCACGGCAGAGGATGTGATGAATCTAATGAAAATTGTTCAGGCTAAGGTTAAAAACGACAGTGGTGTCGCTTTGGAACCGGAAGTCCATTTTATCTGAGAATATACAAATGTTACTCTCCAAACTTAAAAAACTATTTTCAAATTTGTCATTTTTTACTGGAAAGAACAACCGCGGAAATAGTTACCTGAAAAATGAAATGGATATGCACGTTCTACCTGCAAATAATAGCCATCAAAGTGGCCGTTACAGGCAGAGGAAAAACAGGCTGGCTCATTTCAGGCAGGTGCTCAAAATGAAGAAGAGTCCACATTCTGATGTATATAATGGGACTGTTTCAAAAAAAGCATCGATTTTCAAATTGGCTGGACTGGCTGTAGTTCCACTCTCATTTCTTCTTTTTATCTTTATTGGAGGAGGACAGGCAATTCTCCATAATTTTGAATCGTTACCTTTTTTTAAGGTGTCGGAGATTGTTTTCTCTGATACCGGGCCTATTTCGAAGGAAAAATTACGAGAGGCCTCAGGGATAATACTTCACCAGACAAGCCTGGTCGGCTTGGACTGTGCTCAGGTGGAGGCAGCACTTAATACTGTTCCCTGGGTAGCGCAAGCAGAAGTGAAACGTAAGTGGCCGTCGACCATTAAGGTTTTTATAGAGGAAAATGTACCTGTGGCTCTGTTGCACAGTAAAAAAACGAATGGGGCTCAGTTGCAGTATATTGACCAGAAGGGGATGCCATTTCTTCAGGTTGGTCCTGGATCTGATATTGACTTTCCCGTAATTACAGGCTTAAACGAGATAAAAGAACCGGGAGTGAGAAAGAAAGCCCTAACCGAGGCGCTGGTTTTTTTAGATAATGTAGGTGGTGATAATCCGTATCTGCCTGCTCAATCCGTTTCAGAGATCCACCTTAACCAAAATGGGGAAATGGTCGTGTATTTAGTCGAATACCCTTTCCCTATCTTTTTTGGCAATGATAACACCAGCACCAAATATGCACGTCTGGTACAGGTTCTCAAAGCATTGTACAAACAACAGAAAGGCAATGAATCGATTTCTCAGATTGAATATATTCAGATGGATTATCTGAATGATAAGGTGCTTGTCGCACAGAAGTGAACCAGGTTAGAATAAGAGCATGAATAATAATAAAACTGAAGTGACTACAGATCTGGAAGCTGTGGAGTCCGAAGAAAATTATGCGGATAGTCAGACAGCCGGTGAATTGGTAGTTGGTCTTGATATAGGAACGACCAAAATTTGCTGCGTTGTCGGGGAAGTGTTTGGCGACAGGGTCGAGATCATTGGAGTGGGTACCGTACCTTCTCTTGGTCTGAAAAAAGGAATTGTCGTCAACATTGAGAGCACTGTCAACTCGATTCGACAAGCAGTAATTCTGGCAGAAGAATCTGCCGGTTGTGACCTGCGATCAGTGAATGTCTATGTAGGAATCGCCGGGAACCATATAAAAGGCTTCAATAGTCCGGGAATAGTCGCCGTCAATAACAGGGAAATTAAACCGGCTGATATTGAAGACGTCATAGCTGCAGCAAGAACCGTTAAAATTTCTGAAAACCAGCGAATTATCCATGTGTTGCCTCAGGAATACATGGTTGATGATCATACTGGCATCCAAAATCCCGTGGGGATGAGTGGAGTTCGCCTTGTAACCAATGTTCATATTGTAACGGCGGATATCGGTGCGGTCCATAATCTAGTAACCTGCTGTAATAAAGCGGGATTGCAGGTGGCCGAGCTGGTCCTTGAATCGATTGCCTCTGCTCAGTCGGTTTTAAGCAAAGATGAAATGGAATTAGGTGTTGCACTGATCGATATCGGTGGTGGAACAACCGACCTGGCAATCTTTTGCGACGGCACCATTCGTCATACCTGCGAAATAGGGTTAGGCGGCCATAATCTAACTAATGACTTGTCCGTAGGATTGCGTACGCCCTTACAGGAAGCAGAACGATTAAAAGAAGATTTCGGCGGCGCAATCGCTTCGTTTATTAAACCGAATCTTGTTGTAGACGTACCGACGGTAGGTGATCGGGAACCCCGGAAAGTGACCCAGAAAGTACTTGTAGACATCCTCGAAGCGAGGATTATTGAAATTCTTGAAATGATGAACAGTGAGATGGTTGCATCGGGACAAAAAAATAAAATAAACGGTGGAGTAGTCCTGACAGGTGGAACGGCTCTACTTTCGAACCTTGTGGAACTCGCCGAGCAGATTTTTGATTTACCGGTAAGAATTGGGTATCCAACCGGAATAACGGGCAGGGTTGAAGAGCTCCACAGCCCCCGTTGTACGACAGCGACAGGGCTGGTTCTCTTTGGCAGGAATGCCAAAAATGAGATGGCAAGACAGGAAGTCACGGTTATTGGCAGGTTGAAAGAGTGGGTTAAAAAAATCATGTAATTGTTAAGTTTTTGTTTAAGAGACAACAACGGAATGCTATACTACTGCATTGATAATATTCGTACTTTATCACTGCAAATAGTGGGTGTATAAGTAATAGAGGAGGGGGAAACATGCCATTCAGGATAGCCGAATCAGAAGGTGTTGCGGTTGTGAAAGTTATTGGTGTCGGTGGTGGTGGCGGTAATGCCATTAACACTATGGTTGTCAATAGACTTCAGGGAGTTGAGTTTATTGCAGCCAATACTGATAAGCAGTCGTTAAATCAGTCACAGGCAGATATCTGTCTTCAGATTGGGCCAAGCATAACAAAAGGCCTTGGAGCAGGAGCAGATCCGGAAACCGGAAATATGTCCGCCATGGAGTCTTTGGAGGAAATCAGGGAGGCTCTCAGAGGCAGTGACATGGTTTTTGTCACTGCTGGTCTTGGCGGGGGAACAGGAACCGGTGCTGCTCCTGTGGTTGCCAAAATAAGCAAGGAAATGGGGGCATTGACTGTTGCCGTCGTGACAAAACCATTTAGCTTTGAAGGTAAACACAGAGCACGAAATGCTGAGGAGGGTTGGCAGGAGCTGCAAAAATATGCAGACACAATTATCACTGTGCCAAATGACAGACTCCTCTCCATAATGCAAAAAAACAGTAAGCTTTCAGATATGTTGGCTATGGCTGATAATGTTCTGCTCCAGGCTGTAAAGGGTATCACCGATCTTATAAATGTACCCGGGCTGATTAATGCTGACTTTGCCGACTTGAGAACAGTTATGAAGGAAGTCGGCCCGGCTGTAATGGGTTCCGGTTTTGCCGTGGGTGAAAATCGAGCTTCCGAGGCCGCTAGGAAAGCAATCGACAACCAGCTGCTTGAAGATTTCGGCATCGATGGCGCACGAGGTTTGCTCATTAACATTTCTGCTTCGGAAGAGAGTTTTACCATGGCTGAGTTCATGGAAGCTTCCGCTCTTATTCAGGAAAAAGTTGATGATGATGCAAAAGTTGTCATTGGCGCTCTTTATGACGATGCCCTTGGAGACGAATTACATGTTACGGTTATAGCCACCGGAGTTGGAGGAATGGTTGACAAGAAAGAAACCATTAATCCAGTCCAGGATCATATGCGCAGACCGGTGCCGATAAAAGAACCGGAAACAATAGTGAAAGGTTCTCCAGCCCCACCAAATAAACAACCGAGGGTAACAAGGTTGCCGGGCTCAAATTTTGACGCGCTGGATAATCTCGGTTCTTCTAATATGACGGAGGGGAAGGTCGCAAATTCCATCAATTGGAATGATGATTACCTTGAAACACCTACTTACCTGCGCAAAAAGGCTAACTGAGAGGCTACCTGAGATCACATCAGGGTACAAGGGGCACCTTTCGAACAGAAAAAAACGGCGCCGCACAAAACAAACCGAATCATTTCCCCGGGAGAATATATAATGACAAAAGGGGATGAGAATGATTCGGTTCTCGATTCGATCAGGAAAGAGAAGTTGGAGGCTGGGCTTGAATCGTTCAAGCTGGTAAAATATTTCTCCTTTTCCAGTCTTGCCGTTATTCTGGTTTTCACACTTCTACTTTCCTGGATTATTTCAAACAACGCCCGAAAAGTCATGCTGGAGCAAAATGAGGAATACTCACTTTTGTTGGCTGAAAATATTAACCAGCAGGTTTTCAGGCGTTTTGTTCTTCCTGCCGTTATCCGTTATGGCGGCATCGCTCTGCGCAAACCTGAACAGTTTGAGTTGCTTGATGGAATTATTAAAGGAGTCACCCAGGGACTGAAGATTGATTCGGTAACCATCTACGATTCCAGTATGAATATCATCTCCTATTCGACCGAGCCGGAACTCGTCGGTAAAAAAGATATGGGAGAAACGGAGTATTATAAAGCTCTGGTTGGTGTTTCCAATTCCCGGCTGACCTATAGCGGGTCGGTGCTCAGTCTGATGCATATCACTACAGAGGTTGAATGTGTCCTGAAAACATTCATTCCTTTTCGCCAGGTTCGTCGCGATGGTGAGGAAGGTGATCTCATCATGGGCGTCATCGAGATCGAAAAAGATCTGTCAGATAATTACGCCAGCATACTTAAGTTCCAAGGACGTATTATAATTGTCTCCAGTGTGGTTATGACCATACTCTTTCTGGTGCTGCGATCTATTGTATCCAGAGCCGGGGGAATAATTGAAAAAAGAGCAGTAGAGCGGTTGCGTTTAGAAGAAAAACTGAATCAGGCAGAGCGGTTGGCGCACCTTGGTAAAATGGTTGCAACCGTTAGCCATGAGATAAAGAGTCCACTCGGGATTGTCCGCAGTACCGCGGAAATACTGGAAAAAAGAATAGCAAAAGTAGCACCGGGTAATGAACATCTGGCAAAAATAGTGGTTGACGAAACAGTACGACTGAACAATATTGTCGTTGAATTTCTTGATTTCGCCCGACCACAAAAAGCCGACCTTAAACCTGCAAGCGTAAATCAGGTTGTAAGAAAAGTACTCGAATTTTTGTCGCACGAATTAAAGCGTCAACAGATTGAATTAGTAACAGACCTTGCCCCGGATCTGCCTAGCAGTATGCTGGACCAGGAACTTTTCTATCGCGCGCTCTTAAATATTTTGATGAACAGTATTCAGGCAATGACTGAAGATGGTCAATTGCAGGTGAGCACCTGTCGGTCTGAATCGGAAGGTGTTGAGTTGACTATCAGGGATACCGGTATCGGCATGGGACCGGAAAAAATCGAGCAGATATTCAAACCTTTTTTTACAGATAAAAACAAGGGAACCGGTTTGGGGCTGGCCATAACAAAGTCTATAATTGACAACCACGATGCTGAGATTGAGGTAGAGAGTGAAGAAGGGACGGGAACAACATTTACTATCACTCTTCCTCCTCTGAACGATAACTAAAAACAATGCGCCTCTGTGTCAGAAACGTCACTTTTTTAGATAAAGGCCCCTATACTTTTTCTGTGGAAAGAGGGCAATGCATCGGTCTGACCGGAAAATCAGGAATAGGAAAGACCCAGTTATTCAGGGCCATTACCGACCTTATTCCATCCGGTGGAGAAATATTGCTCGAAGGTATTTCCTGCAGTGCAATCAGCCCAACAGAATGGCGAACTAACGTCACTATGGTGCCTGCCGACTCGAGTTGGTGGTATGACAAGGTAGGTGATCATTTTATCCAGTCGAATCGGACTCCCCTTCAGGAAAGCTGCATACTTCTCGGCCTCAACGCTGAGGTACTGGATTGGCAGGTTAGTCGTCTATCCACCGGAGAACGTCAGAGGCTGGCCCTGCTTCGTACCTTGCAAAACCAACCGACTGTCCTGCTGCTTGATGAACCCAGTTCCGGGCTTGATGCATATCATACCGGCTTAATGGAAAATTTTATCGATAGCTATCGAAGGCTTAATGAACCGGCGATTGTCTGGGTCAGTCATGATCCGGAACAACTCATGCGGGTTGCGGACAGGGAACTTCGAATGGAGCAGAACGGGTTGCACGAAAAAAAATAATCGATTTAACCCGGGTAAATGTTTTTCAGGGAGCAAGATGGACGTCATTAGCTTAAGCAGTTTTGATCTATCACTCGCGGCATCCCTTCTGGTATTACTTTCCCTCCTCAGTATGATGCTGAGTCTTGGACTCGAACGAAAGATTCTTTTTTATGGCTTTCGGATGACGGCCCAACTCCTCTTCATCGGATTGGTACTCCGCTTTTTGTTTGACAGTGGCAGCATGCTGCTCGTCCTATTGATGTCTATGGTTATGCTGACTGCGGCCGGACGTGAGGTGCAGGCAAGGCAAAAACGTAAAATATCAGGTTTTACAGGTTATTTAATAAGTATCGCATCAATGTTTGTATCCTCTTTCTCTGTCACAATTTTGGCACTGTTGGTTATTATTCGCATCGATCCATGGTACACTCCCCAATATGCTATTCCACTGCTTGGTATGCTTTTAGGTAATACAATGACAGGTATATCCCTGGCAATGGACAGAATGACCGATCAGCTTTATGGGCGGCGAAACGAGGTGGAACAGCGACTATTGCTGGGACAGACATGGCAGGAGGCAAGCCGTGATATTCGGCATGATTGTATGAGGACAGGAATGATGCCGATCATTAATTCCATGGCGGCCGCAGGACTGGTCAGTTTGCCGGGAATGATGACCGGACAGATTTTAAGCGGAACACCGCCTATTGAAGCAGTAAAATATCAAATTCTTATCATGTTTCTGATTGCTGCTGGGACTGGCTTCGGTGTGGTAAGCACTATATGGATGGCAGGATTACAGCTTTTTGACGACCGACACCGACTATGTCTGGGTATTTTAACAGCAGACACTCCGGTAAAACCAAGGCGAAATAAAAGAAAATAAACTACGATTCACTATAATACTCTCACTTAAGAGGTTTAACCCTGTATTCTAAGACAACCCGGCTATTGAGATTTTTGGTCATTAGTGGTCATATGTTTAAAACATATTAACATGTTCGGATATTTACTTATACTACAATGCATTCTTGATAGAATAGAGAATTAAAAAATGGAGCAAGGAATGGGAAAAAGAATTGTGATTATAGGTGGTGTCGCGGCGGGCCCCAAAGCAGCTTGTCGCCTCAAACGTCTGTTGCCTGATGCTGATGTTACCGTTATTGACCAGGACAATCTCATTTCTTACGGAGGTTGTGGAATACCCTACTATGTTTCCGGAGATGTCGCCGATGAGAAGGAACTGCGATCGACAAGTTTTCATATGGTGCGGGACGAATATTTCTTCGACAAAGCTAAGGGAGTTAAAACTTTGACTTCCACCAGAGCTCTGGCCATTGATCGTAAAAACAAAACAGTAGAGCTTGAAGACCTCAAAACAGGAAAAAGACGGAATATCGAATATGACACACTGATGCTCGCGACGGGCAGCCAGCCAATCATTCCTCCGATTCCGGGTAACAGTGCAGAGGGTGTTTTTACTATCAGTGACCTGCATAAGGCTATAGCTATTAAGGAAATGATAGCTAAAGGAAAAGTTGGAAAAGCTGTTGTTATCGGTGGTGGAGCCATAGGTATCGAGATGGCCGAAGCATTGACGGACTTGTGGGGAGTGGAAACTTCAATTATCGAGTTTAAGGATCAGCTTCTGCCGAGAATTATCGACTGGCCGTTAGCTGCTATCCTTGAAAAGCATCTTCGAGATAATAATGTTGCAGTATATCTTGGAGAAGCAGCAGAAGAAATTGTTGTTCAGGGAGACAAGGCAATAGCTGTTCGGACCGCAAAAAGATCAATCGATGCCGATATGGTGATAATGGCAGTCGGGGTGAGACCGCGTTCGAAACTCGCCGAGGATGCAGGGTTACTGGTATCATCCTCTGGCGGAATTGTAGTCAATGAGCGGATGCAGACGTCTGATCCGGATATTTATGCGGCAGGTGATTGTGTAGATATTATCCATCTCGTTTCCGGTAAACGTTTTGTCGCTCCCTTTGGCAGTATGGCCAATAGGGAAGGGCGGGTTGCAGCCGACAATATGGCAGGCATTCCTTCGGTATTTAAAGGTGGAGTAGGGAGCTTTATTGTCAAAGCTTTTGAGCTTTCCGTGGGATCAGTCGGCCTGAGCCTCGAGGCAGCCAGGGCAGAAGGCTTTGACGCTGATTTTTCACTTTCATCACCTTCAGATCGGGCACATTTCTTCCCCGGCCAGGATATTATTTGCCTCGAATTAATTTTTGATAAACGCACCAGAAAGGTTCTCGGTTTTCAGGGGACAGGACCCGTGAACGATGCGCTCTCCGCCCGTATTGACGCTGCTGCTGTGGCTCTCAGCGTCGGTGCAACGATCGATGATTTTGCCAATATCGAAATGGCCTATTCTCCTCCATTTTCTCCGGCAATTGATCCGATCAATGCCGCAGCTTACATTGCGGATAACCTCTGCGATAACCGCATGCGACAGATTTCTATAGAAGAATTTTATAGTTGGATGGCAGATCCATCCAGCCATCCTGACTGGCAGGTCCTTGACGTTCGTCACGAAAAACAGGCTTTACCGTTTGTTGAACAACTGGGGGCCTCCATTTGGAGCTCTTTGCCGTATGATCAGGTACGTGATCGTTATTCTGAACTTCCAACGGATAAAAAACTTATAGTTTTCTGTAACGCAGGTTCCAGATCTTTTGAAGTCCAAGTATTCCTGGATTATGTTGGAATCAAGAACAGTACGGTTCTTCCGGGCGGCTTCAATATAATCAGGAGAATGGGAGCAGACTGGTTACCGGTAAGCTAAAAAAATGTGACTGGTAGTGAAATCATTTTTCAATCTATTTTTCTGTAGTTTTTGAAGTAGTAATCCTTTTTGTCTTAAAGTGGACAAAAAGGATTACTACGTTGTATGATACAACCTTGCAGTTGAAGTGATTTATATTTGTAATAAATTCTTATAAAGGGCAACGGATAACGGAGTGGTTATGGCTGAATTGAATACGCAACATATGATTGAAGAGCTCCAGGAAAATATTAAAACCGGTGATGCCCTTAAAGCCCAGCTTGTTTTGTCCTATTTGGACCAGGTAGACCAAAAAACAAGGAAGCGATTAGTTTATATCCTTTCCAGAGCAGAGCCAGATTTTTCCGTGCCGCTTTTTATCTATCTCTTGACCGACCAGATTACAGTTGCCGACGAGATGCCGATCATTCGTGAGACACTGTTGTCTGTGCTCCTGGCTTATCCAGAAAAACTTATTGAATTTCTTGGTTCTTCAAAAATCAAAGACAAGTCGGAATTGATTAAAGTTGTCGGAGAACTCCGGTTTGAAGATGCTACTTTCGCTTTGCTTGATCTCATGGCAGCATCGGAAGATGAAGCAGAAATTTTATTGATTATAGAGAGTTTAGGATCTATAGGAGATCCTCTGGCGATAAATGCCCTTACCGACTACCTGTATGCTGCTAATCGGGATCTTATCATAGCTGCGGTGCAGTCCTTAGGGCAGGTGGGAACTCCAACTGCCATGCACAGACTCGCTGAGAGGATGGGGACGGATAATGAAATTGATTATTTGATTCTCTCGATTTTCTCCGAAGTTCAAGATCATGTCTCACTTGAAAAACTCAATGATACAATTCGTTCGCATTATGCACATATGCGATCTTTTGCTAAATCCGAACTGGTGAGGATTGGCCCGAAGGTGGTGCCTGTTCTGATTGAAAACCTCCTCAATAATGACCCCGATTTCCTTATCCATACCTTGAATGTACTGGGAGATATTGCGGATGAATCAGCGGTTGTGCCCATTCGTAAACTACTGACCAATGAACCGAAGAGCGCCAATGTTCGTTTTGCTGCGTACGAAGCCCTGGCTCTTTTGCCTCTGAAAAAAGGTGCATATACCCTGACTGCCGGTTTATCTGATCCGGAAGATCACGTATGTATAGCTGCAGCCAGAGCTATTGAAAAAAATTTCTCAACCATTCTCGGAGCGGGAATAAAGAATTTGTTGCGCGGACCGGAAAATGAGGCTCGGCATATCGTTAAAACCATCGTCAACGCGCAGGTCGACAATATTTTTGTCCATCTTGCGGATGACGAAGTGTTTGAGGAACTTGCCTTATTCTATCTCCCTCACGCACATAAAGACATCAGGGATCATTACCATAAGCTTTTGTTGCAGGCCGGAAAAAATGATTTCGCCAATAAACTTACAGAAGAAGAAGAACAGGCCGTGCGACCGAAGGTTGTCGCGGTTGACGATTCAAGAATGATCCTCAATATTTATAAAGCAACCCTGCATGAACTGGGTTTTGAGCCGGTACTTTTTGAATTTCCCGCATCTGCCCTGGAATGGCTGCAGACGGAAAAACCTCTGATGGTTCTTACAGATCTAAATATGCCCAAAATTACCGGAATACAGTTAACTAAAAAAATCAGGGAGAAATACACGGACAAGTTGCTGCCGATTATTATGGTAACAACACAAAATGAGAGTCAGGATAATGAAGCGGCATATAGGGCAGGAGTGAATGCTATCGTTCATAAACCGTTTAATTCAAAAAGCCTTGCTGCTGCTATGAACGAGCTTTTGCTAAAAGTGAATTGATAGCCCGCATTTTTCATCAGTTCAGGCGGCGTCAGCTTCAAAGTTTTTGGTAGTGAACTATAGTAAGCTATGTTCACTGGCAAAATACTGCCGAAGATGGCACTGCATGGACTGACCTTTGGTGAACATTGTGTTGATTTAGTGCCTTACTCCAGAAAACCTTTCAAAAAAAACAATAAATTTGGAGAATACTTTAAAATTAGAATTTTAAAGTGACCCACAAGGCACTTATACCCCCTTGTGGGGTGTTAGATAAAAATTGAAAGAATGCCGAATCTCTTGAAAAACAAATATGTTCTGAAAATCAACACAATGTTCATGTAAAATGCGGGATAATGTCGAAATTTTTGCCCACATCATTAGGTCTGTGAGCATCCGATCCGAAGATGAAAGGTATGCCGTATGATTGAGCCATATCAAGAATACGTTGGTTCGGAAATTGTTCCCGGCGTATTGCAAAACCTGAAGTATTGATCTCCACGGCCATCCCTCTTTCACTCACTGCCTGCAGCAACTTATCGATTGCAGCGTAATGAGAATCGGTCAGGATAGTTTCCGGCAGATAACGAAGTGCCGCATCAAGGTGACAAAGCATAGTCCCTGGTAAACAACGCACAGCATCGATAAGGGACGAAAAATAACGATCCAGGATTGTTTCGGCTCCGAATTTCCGTGCGAGCTGAATGTTCACCTCTTTTCTGCTAAAGAGGTTGAGATGATGGGTTACCCCTTCAAGTCTCAGGAAATGGCAAGAAAGACCTATCTGGTCCCAGCTGCGTTTTTCCAGTCTCGCTTTGAGGAGGTTGCAGTAATCGGGGTTAAATCCACATTCGACGCCGAGACCAATTTCAATTTTACCTTGGTACCTGGATTGCAGGCTTTGTCCTTCAGAAAAATAATAATCAAAGTCATCTTCTGAAAGCCAGGTCTTTCCTTGAGCTTGTTCTATTCCTTCTTCCATGTGTTCGAGGAAGATAAGTTTTTTTAGTCCTTTCTTGATACCGGCTTGCACATATTCTTCCATCTCGCCTTTCGCGTGGTTGCAAAGGCGAGTATGGATATGGCTGTCACAAAGAGAAGAGGTGAAAAAAGATGGGATTTTGTTCACCTTGGAAACAGCTTATGAGCTACCTCAGGCATTTCCTTTAGGAAAGAAATGTAACACTCCATCAATGTCGGATGTATCGCAAACGTGACCAAGTTCGAGTTCAAGGTCGAGGTACTCTTCTATACCTTCAATTTTTAGGGAAAGGGCAGGACCATCAGGAAGATGATATACGACAGTACTGACACCTGTTAAATCAATTGGACGACTAAATATTCTCATTCTATAAAATCCTTGAGATGCCGATAATACGACACATGTGAAAAAGTAATTAAAAAAAGAAGCAATGTGACATATACGATCTATTCATGAAAACTGCAACATATAACCTAAATAATCGAGCGGTTTTTTCTTGCAGGATCAGCG
>JBARUR010000049.1:0-1578 GCA_049645845.1 Desulforhopalus sp.
CACCAGAAAGCTGCGGGAGCAAACAATGGCGCGGTTGCAACTCCGTTTGCCGCCTAATTTGCAGGAACGCACTTCAGTTGATGTTTTAATCGAAAAGTCGGCTGATTTTCTGGTGCAGACATCAGCCTATTTGCACCGGCATTATTACAAGATTCCAACAGATCGTTTTGACTATATTGTCGTAGATGAAGCCCACCATGCAGCAGCCCACGGACTCCGTAATATCCTCGAACATTTTTCTCCCACTCATCTGCTGGGTGTTACCGCCACACCGGATCGTTTTGACCAGCAAAGTCTGGAGAAGATTTTTGGAGAGTATGAGCCGCAATTGTCGCTGGAAGACGCTATCCGGCAGGGACTTGTGCCGCCGGTTCGTTGTTTCCGGATAAAATCAAATATTGATCTATCCGAAGTCCGTTTCAATGGCCGGGAATATGTTAAAAGTGATTTGCAGACAACCTTGCTTGTACCTTCAAGGGATCAACTTGTTGCAGATGTGCTGAAAAAATATTTTGACGGTGATTTTGAGAATAAGCAGGGAGTGATTTTCTGCGTCGATATCAAACACGCCAAGCGGATGGCAAATCTCTTGAAAACTGCAGGAATTACTGCTGCAGCAGTTGATGGAAGGGATCGAAAAAACGCTGCCGTGGCACAAACGTCCTATACTGCCGGTACGGTCCGTTTTCTCTGTGCCTGTGATCTTCTCACCGAAGGATGGGATGCGCCGCAGACTTCCATCCTGGTCATGGCTCGGCCCACTTTCTCCAAAGTTCTATATACCCAACAGCTTGGCCGAGGTCTTCGCATTTCCCCTGGAAAAGAGGCGCTGTATGTTATCGATGTTGTTGATAATTATGGGGCTAAACTCCAACCGATGTCATTGCATGCCCTGTTTGGTATTCCCAATTATCAGCCTTTTGCTAATTTGATTAACCCGGATCATCGAAGCACAATTGAAGAAATCATAGTCCTTGATGGCTTATACGAAGGTGAACGGCGAATTGTACCCGTCGATATTTTCAGTTTCGAAGAGATGTATGGTTCTTTCCTCAATGACGAACAACTGGCCAGGGAACTTTTCGTCTCTACCGGCACAGTACGGCAGTGGTTGCGCACGGGCAAAATCACCTCTGATATCCAATATCCGTTTGGCCGAAGACAACTGCATTTTTTTGATCCTCGGCAGGTTGAACTTCTTCGCACTCAGCTTGGTTTAAAAGACCATAATGCCGACACAAGACTTACAGATTTTAATGAATTCCTTGAAAAGCGCGATTACACATTCTCATACAAAATCATTTTTCTGCTCAGTTTCTTTAAAATCTGCAATGAACGTTATGAAGCGCCACTGCCTGAGTTGCTCGAACTTTACCAGCGTTTTTATCGGAATGTTCTGACAAAACACGGGAAAAACGAACGGGACCACTGTCCCTATAACCGACAGGATTATCTGGATGATTCAAAGGCACTTCAAGTCAATCTACTTGCAAACCCATTTGAGAAATTTGAAAGAAAACGCTTTCTTTATCACTGTAATGACCTGAATTACCTGGCTTTAGATCCAGTTCTCATCAA
>JBARUR010000050.1:0-7114 GCA_049645845.1 Desulforhopalus sp.
GAAGGCGGAAACTGAACGGTAGCGTTCCGAATTGCGCAAGGCGCAGACCAAGGCCCCATGGTCCATCTACGGAGTGGCCACTGATGGATCGCCCGTCGGTAACCAGAAAATACCCTCCAATCAGTGCCGGCAACTCTTTGACTACATAATCGTACATGCGGTAGTGCTGCGCCCAAAGCTCCTGGACAGCATTGAGGTAAAAGCCGGGGCCAAGGCCAAAGTCATAATTGCCTTCCGGATCATCCGGCACGTTCTCACCACGTGGGCTGGTATCCAGATTCATAATGGCGATTCCCAGTTCGGCGGCGATCCGCTGCGCCCCGGCTTTTGCACAAAGTTCTCCTCGGTACAGCTCAGGCCTGATATCCAGTACAGCACCGGAACCTTTTCTTTCTCGGCCTGCGGTGGCAGGTTAATGGCAACTGGCAATGAAAAGGCAATTAGTTTGCTACGGCGAATTTCACCGGCGGCGTGGCAGCACCTGCATTTCCTTGGGATTACGCTTTCCGCGTGACAAGCATCAACCAATTGACATGGAGGCCATTTTGGCGGGAATTGACTGGAAGAAATAGCCGCCAATTTGGCATGCTGGACAAATTCCACCGGTTTAGCCTAGGACCCCGATCTTACTGTAGATGTCCGGCGAGGCGATGTGAGCAGTAGTAGCTGTTGTAGCTCTGATGCATAGGAGGCTGTCGTGGCAAAAACAACAATCGTTGTGCCCAGAACCGATAGAAACAGAGTTTTCGATAGATTCATTTTTTTGATCCCTGTTGTTGTAACGAATGCGTCGCAGATGAGATTTTCTGAAGGTCTGCGACGCAAGATTTATATGATTAATCAAAGACACGTATGAGCTTCTGGTTGACAAACTCCATAATTCCTAAGTGTCCCAATTCACGACCATAACCAGACTTTTTGACACCACCCATAGGCATACTTGAATAGGTCCATGAGATGTGGTTCACAAACGCCGTACCAGATTCAATCTGCTCAGCAACGCGAATGCCACGTGCTTTATCGGTTGTGTAAACTGAACCGCCGAGCCCAAACTGGCTGTCATTGGCTATCTCTATTGCTGAAGCCTCATCAGGTACAACAAATACACAAGCAACTGGCCCAAATATCTCCTCATCAGATGCAGGCGTACCTGATTCAATGCCTATAAGAATCGTAGGTTCAATGAAAGCACCATCGCGCTTACCACCAACCAGAATCTTAGCGCCACTCTCAACAGAGCGATTAATTTGATCTTCTACTTGCTTAGCTGCTTTTTCAGTGCACAGCGGACCATAGCCAGTGCTTTCATCAAGCGGATCGCCAGATTTTAACTCTTTGAATCTTTTTGTCACGCGCTCAAGGAATTCTTCGGCAATAGACTCAACCAAAACAATACGTTTTGCAGCAATGCAAATTTGACCGCTGCATGATAGCTTGCCTTCGATGAAGCGTTCTACAGCCACATCCATGTCAGCATCCTCCAGAACGATAAAAGGATCAACGCCGCCAAGCTCCATAACCGTTTTCTTTACGTTACGGCCAGCTTGCTCAGCAACCTTAGCGCCACCTACGTTACTTCCTGTAAAAGACACACCTTGCACACGGTCATCATCAATCACAACACCAGCACCACGCGCAGAAACAACGAGGTTGGTATAGACACCTTCAGGTGTACCAGCATCCAACATGAGTTGTTCAATTGCCTTAGCGCACTGGGGGACATTAGAGGCATGTTTAGTCATCACTACGTTTCCCGCAATTAAGTTCGGCGCAGCACATCGAGTTGGTTGATAGAACGGAAAGTTCCAAGGCTGAATACCGTACACGATACCCACGGGCTGATTGATCATTATTCCTTCCCCATCTCTGGTGGAGAGCTTTTGTGGAGCCAACAGCTTTTCACCTTCATCGGCATAAAAATCGAATATTTGCGCACAGAGCTCGATTTCGCCTCGGCCATCGACGAGTTTTTTACCCATTTCTTGAGCCATGAGGCGTGTCAATTCTTCGCTTCTTTCCCGAAAAAGCTCGGCAGCTCGCCTAAGAATTCCTGCGCGATATTTAAAGCTGGTAGCGCGCCACTCCCTGAACATTGTATCCGCTTTGGCAATAGCCCTGTCTATTTCTTCTGCTGACATCTCCGGATATGTTTTGAGGATTTCTCCGTTAAACGGATTTATCGATTTCAGTACATTTGTTTCCATGGAAAGATTCCTTTTAAATTCAATTCTGTTTTTACTTTTGGGTACGTTTAAACAAACAGCTCTAAAGTTCCATAGTGTTTTACGTAACCGCCTCTAGCTGAAAGGCTTGCGACCTCCCCGTTTTAGCCCCGGATTTTTGGGAGATTTCAAACCTATTGAATCTACCGCCTTTTCGTTCGAGAAATCCAAATCCTCAGAGTAGCTATGAAAGATCACCACCAGTGAGAATGAAGGTCTACGGGGGCAATTTAACAACATATTTCAGGCCTTCGGTGCCGGCCTGTTTATCCTGGTCCGGGAAGGTGTACTGGATCTGGCAGAACACCCAGGGGTATGCGTCGACGATCCGCTTGAAATCATTCGCCATCCCGTGGAAGGAGAAGCCGGCGTTGACGATGCGACCGTTTGCTTCAGCCCTGTCGAGAAAACAGATGACGCCGAGTCCCTCAAGGGTGTCCCACGAAGCCCCATCGAGGGCGTGGATGAGGCAGTAGTTGATACAGTCGATGCCGAGTTTTTCCAACTAGGCGGTCAAATACCGATCTATGTCCTTGCGATCTTTGATCATCCATGAGGGCAGCTTAGTGGCAACCTTGTCTCTGTCTCGGTATCCGTCCTTCAAGGCCCGCCCGAGCAATATTTCGATTTCACCCCCGCGGTATGGCCAGGCAGTGTCCAGTTAGTTGACGCCCTTGGTCGAGGGCAGAGCGAATTTAACCGATCGCCCTCATTTCATCGATCCTTCCATCCCTGGTGGGCAGGCGCATGCACCGAATCCCAGTATGGAGAGCTTGTCCTCGTTCTTCGGCATCTTTCTGTATCGCATGTTATCTCTCCTTTTCGTCATGGACTGAACGCCTTGCTTTTGGCAAAAAAGTAGAGGATTCATGGACGTCATGACTCAGCTTTCCTTCGCACTGGGTGAGAAGACGCTCCGTACGAAAGATGGCAACCGAGAAGGCGAACACCATTTCGAGCATTTCATGCTCAAGTTCATCGATGATGGGGTCAAGTTCATGGATGGTGACATCCCGGGCAATCAAGCCTGAAGTCAGCACTTCATGTTCATCGATGCCGTGAAAACTAAGCCATTCGTCGATGATTCCATCTTCTTCTGAGGCTCTGCGCACCTCACCAGCCTGACGCAGCATTTTTTTGACAAAGTCTGCAACCAAAATTCGATCTTCACGGGTTGCAGAAGTCTTTATCAGCATGGCTGTAACGTGAAACGCATTTCTTGTTTCCACTCTTAATTGAAGCAAAAGTTCAGAAAGCGTTTCCGACGACGATTCGGATACTTTTTTCTCTGCAGACACAAGTCGGGCAGAAATTCCGGGGTCATGCAATTTATTTTTCCTCCCCTCCCACGTTTTTCTGTTGCAACCAATTATAGTCGGTCGTCTGTCAGATGAATTGAACCATCTTGCGGAATACTGGAAGATTATTGCTGGTTGCGTTTAAAAGCCCGCGGGGTGAGACCGAAATTATTTTTGGAGATGAGGTTCGCTTTGTGAGGCACAGGACCTCGGTTATAGGTCCAGCGATGCTATGAGATATCCTGCGCAAATACGGTCAGCAAATCAGTAAATCATTTTGCCTTGATGACAACCAGCGTCTCGTCGTCCTCCCTGGGGCATCCTCCACGAAAATCATGCACCTCTCGAAGACATGCTTCCAGAATCGATGAGGCAGAACGGTTGGCATTTTTCCGAACAATTTCCATTAACCGTTCTCTGCCGAAGAATTTGCCCTTCGTATCCCTCGTCTCGAAAATCCCATCTGTGCTGAGAATTACGACGGAGCCTGGTCGAAGAGGTGAAGTGGTGTATTCCTTGTATTTGATGTCGTCAAAAACCCCCAAAGCCAGCCCCTTGCCCCGAAGCTCGACGAACTCGTTTGTCTCCGGCATGTAACACAGGCCTGGTTCGTGCCCAGCCCGCACCCAGGTTAAGGTTTTCTCGGCAGAGTTGAGTCTGAGATATATAAGGGTCATAAAATGTCCGCTATCTTGAACATCTGCAGCTAGCAATCTGTTGAGGTCAGTTATCACCTCCGCCGGTGAGCCCGCAAAGTCAGCCCTCATGCGCAGCAGGGCGCGGGCAGTTGTCATCAGCAAAGCGGCGGCAACGCCATGGCCCGAGACGTCGCCCACAACAACGGCTATACCGTCTTTTAATGTCAGATAGTCGATATAGTCCCCGCCGGTTTCATCACAGTAGAGACTGCGGCCCGCAATTTCGAAACCATCGATTACAGGGACGACATCGGGCAGGAGACTCTGTTGAACTTCCTGGGCAAGGGTCAAGGACTCCTTGAGGATCCGGTTCTGTTTCTCAATCCTGCGCTTGGCTTGCGCCAAGCCTTCGCTCATTCTTCTGAGCACATTGGCGGAAGATTCCTTTTGCAGTTCAAGTCGAGCTTGACTTTCGTGTGCCCTGGCTAGCTTTTTGGCGAGCAACTTCACATCTTCATAGGTTTCTTCGGCTGAATTCCTCTGCTGGATCGTCTTGGTAGGAAGATCCGAATTGTTCTCTTCTCCTAAAAGGAGGGCAACCAGGGTGCAGTTGTGCAGCTTTGGCGGCGTTTTTTCAGCCAGGGAAGCGATTTCCCCAAAGGTGTAGAATCCGGTTATGGGAATGTTCGTCGGAAGAATTGAAGTTGCCAGGTTCAACTCTTCACTGGTGCGTAAGCCCATGATCCAGCGCCGGGAAACACAGGAGAACAGGAACGCAACCTGCGGACACCAGTCCTCACCAATCTTGTTCATCAAACCGTGAAGATTGTCTCTCAAATTGGTGGTAATGTTTTCGGGGGTAGCCTCGGTGAGCTGGACCTTCCGGTCTTCCGATATGGGGGTGGCATAATCCACACTTCCAGTGTTTTCATCAAAGTCAATAGCGACACGCAAGTAAAAGCGCTCTTTTTTATCAAATATGGCCAAGGGCATTTCAGGCAAGGGCACTGCATACGGTCCGAATGCTTCCCGAAAGAACTGCAGGGCGGTGCGGCCGCCAATGCGTTTAACACGACTGCCGTCAACCTCGTCAACCACCGACCTATAGCCCACAGGTTTCCAGCTGTTACTTACAACCGAGGCAGCCTTGATGGGACCGGCAAACAGCAGGACCGAAACCGCATCTGAATAGACGTTCTCACGGCAAAACTGCAAAGTTTTGTGGATGACGAGCTTGTCGGCGCTGGGGATTCCGCCGAACACCTTGCATTCAGGACCGAGCGTTTCAAAAATTGTCGACAGAACCGTCTCAATGCCCCTGCTGCGAATGCTAGGGAAAATAAAACAAACTGACGGTTCCCCACCCAGGCGGGACTGGGCATCGTCAACAGCACGATGAACGGCTTGACCTGGAGCCTTCGAGAGATCAAGACCGATGCCACTGGCAATCAATATTGTATCTGAAGCAAAGAGCATGAGGCACATAGAATCCTGGCTGAATCCCTTGCCAGACGACATTTCACCGCTTGAGGTGCATCCCGCAAGTTCAAGGCCCGGGAAAGACGCGATGATTTCTTCAACCGCAAGCACATGATCAAAGTGGTCTGCTGCGAACAGCAGTCCAGCAGTAGGACTCGAGCCGTTCAACTGTGTCTTGCACTGTTCGATGACCGCTCGAGTCACCTTGGGGGTGTTTGTTCCCTCGGTTTGTCCGACAACAACTTTAAACACGTACCCCCTCCAATCCAGGCAAGATCACCTAAGGTAGCTATTGAAAATAAATCCGACAGCGATGTTGGTCTCGATCGTGCAATAAGTTTTAAGACCAGGTTAAGCTACAAGTCAAGTGACTATTGGGGGGCTGCGCCCCTCATCAGCTTGAATTCATAGCTGAGAGCCGTAAGATCTTCAGGCAATTCTCCCATTCCGATTTCGACCGGATCACCCCTCCTTCCTTATTGATGGCTTCGTTGAAAGGCCCGCGGTGTGACGCCGAAATGCTTCTTGAAGATGCGGCTCAAGTGGCTCTGATCGCTGAAGTTTAATCGATAAGCAATTTCGCTGATGGATTCCTCTCCTTTGGCTAGCAATGAGCGCGCCTTTTCAGCTCGGAGTTTGATCAGGTAGTGGTAGGGCGAGGTGCCGGTCGTATTCTTGAAAAGGCGAGAAAAGTGGAACTTGCTCATCCCGACTTCACAAGCGATATCTTCAAGCGTGATTTGTGTCATGATTTGAGCTTCCATATAATCGACGGCCCGCTTGAACTGGAGAGAGTTCAACCCCCCTTCGGGGTTGGGGTGGCGAGGAGAGTCTGCCGCATACTTTTTGATGCAATGAATCACCAGAGCGATGGACAGAGATTCCACAAAAAGGGGGCCGTTTGGTCCTTCAGCTTCGGCTTCCGCCATGAGCATCAGAATCAATGCCTTTAGCTGTTCATCCTCTGCATTGTAGTGCCTCTGGAGTGCCCCAAAAGAAGTCGAGAGATGATTTTCTGCAACAGCAGTCAGTCGGTCCGGTTCCAGTGTCAGGTGAATGAAGTCCTTACTTTGCGAAGACCTGTGCGTAAATGGCGTGTAGGCAGGATTGATCAATATCTGGCCGGGAAGGCTCGTTCTCCTCCTGTATCCGAGGTTGTTTTTGCTCTCCCAGGAATAGGCGCTGTTTGTCACCATACAAAAAGTGTGGTGAGGGACGCACACGTCCCTGGCTTCAAAACCGTTGGTGCGGGCGCGCTCTACGTGTATTCCACGCCAACCCAGCCCAGTGCTGGAGGCCATCACTTGAACCTGCTCGACTGTGTCGGTGGGTCGTGTGCTACCACACTGAAGAAACGGAACCTCACTCTTCTTTATGTTTTGAATTTTTTGACTCTGAACTGTTAAGCAGGGCAAAAGACTCTCCTTTTATATCCTTTCATGGGATATGTTCTATCTCTAGTTTGTTGGTTGTTCCC
>JBARUR010000051.1:0-13571 GCA_049645845.1 Desulforhopalus sp.
TCAGGAATAAAGGACGTTACGTCGGCATCTTTTTTCAAAGTATCTTCTGTATAACCGAGAATTTCGATTGCTGACTGATTGAAAAAGATAATTCGGCCTTGTTTGTCAGTTTCGAATACAATCTGGGGGAGAGAATCGATGAGGTTTCTATAGCGCTCCTTGCTTTTCTTGAGAGCCAGGCCTGTTCTTTTTTCAAACAGCTGATTATGCCCCATTTCAGCAATGATTTCGACAAAAAGATCAAGGTGATCGTTTATGCGCTGTACCTTCTTTGGAGAGAATATGGGGATATTGGTTGGTACGTCTTCATTTCTTTTTTGTTCGGTAATGAACAAGGAATTGGAAGGATCATGTTGATCGGGTTCTTGAGTGAAAGGTCCAATGAAAACACTGGCGATATGCAGGCCATCAATTTGAATTGGAGCACCAATATTACTGAAACCGTTTCTGCAAGTGAAGATATGGTTTTTCAACCCGTTCCCCATTTTCCCGGTAAAAAAACGCTCTGTATCTATACATCGACGTGAATCAATCAATTTCAATTCATGCATACTATTAACGCAGAAGCAATACCAACCCTTCTCAATGATTATTCTGCCGTCCGGAGCAACAATACAACAACCCATCTTGACGAGAGCACTTAGCTTACTGAGCACAGATTGCAGCTTTTCAAAATGGATAAAGTCAGTAAGGGTGGTTTCTTGTCCTATCATAATGTTTCTATTTGCTTGCAAAGATAATGTTCTTTAGAACAAGCCCATAGTCCTAAAGGGAGTATATCTGCTTTAAATTTTTTATCTGTAGCCAGTTAGAAAATTGAGCAAAAGGGTTTTCGATCATTTATAGGCAATGACCCTTTTGCTGTGCTTTTCTGAGTGGATCGTTCAGGTTTTTAACATGAAGAGATGATTGTTCTATTCTGTTCAGGAGATTGGAACTCTATGCAAGCTTAAAATGCAGAATGATATTCCTTAATTGTTCAGCTAGCTCAGACAGGCCTTTAGCTCTTTGCCCAACCACCTCACTTCCAGAGAGAACCTGTGAGGTCGACTGGCTTACTTGCGCAATATCCATTGAAATTGTTGCAGCTACACTTGATGTCTGGCTTACGTTCTCATTCACTTCCTGAATTCCATCGGCTACCTGGCTGATATTGAGAGTGATCTCCTTTGTCGCACTCCACTGCTCCTCAACAGCGGTAGCCATCGTATTAATTATCTCACTGACATTATTGATTACCTGGACAACACTGTTTATTTGTGAAACTGTCAATTCGGTAGTTGCCTGCATGTCTTGAATTTTGCTCTTTATGTTCATCGTTGCACCGGCAGTCTGCTTTGCAAGTTCCTTAATCTCACTGGCAACAACGGCAAATCCTTTACCGGCTTCTCCGGCTCTCGCCGCTTCAATCGTCGCATTTAAGGCCAGCAGGTTGGTCTGTTCCGATATTTCGGTAATGACCGTTGTTACACTACTGATTTCGTTAGCGGCCTTTCCGAGATTGCTCATTGCTTCTGAAGCAGAGGCTGCTTGAGTCACCGCCGTTCCAGATATAGAACGTGCCCTTTCAGCATTTTCAGCAATCTCATTTATGGTTGCTGACATTTCTTCTGTAGCAGTAGCAACCATAGAAACGTTGGTAGTCGACTGTTCCATAGCTGCGGCGATAGCTCTGATACTTGAGCTCATCTCCTCTGTTGAGGCTGAAACTGACTCAGACCGCTCCGTCGTCTCCCGGCTGTCAGCTGTCAAATTGCTAGAAATATTCGACAAATCAGCAGATGAATTTTGCATTGTATCAACACTGCTAACAACCGTTTGTATGGTGTTTTTTAATTGCTGAGACATCTCATCTAAAGCCCGCAAAAAATCGCCTATCTCATCGCCTCGGGTAGTTGTAATTGTATGACTTAAATCACCCGTTGCTATCTTTTTTGCAAATTCCACTGCCTCCGCAACTGGCTTACTGATCATCCAACTAAGAGTGGCACCGATTACGATACTGAGTATCACACCGAGTAAAATGATAATGCCGATACCCGTTCTGGTCTTTTCTCCTGCAGCAATCAGATCATTAGTAGACTGATCAATCAGATTTCTCGCCTCCTTGGCCAGCAAAGAAACTCCTTCCTCAAATTCATATATATTTTGCTTATTGGAGTCCATCTTTTCATTAGCATCTTGAGGTGTGAGATACTGTCCTGTAAGGACTTTTTCAACAAGCGTCAAAAAACCTGAGACATATTGCTGAAAAGCTTGCTTGGCATTTCGAATTGCAGTTTTCGTCTCCTCGGGCATATGGTCTTCAGCGACAGCCATGGCAATAGCTTCATCAAGAGTTTTAATTGTTTCTTCAGATACATTCTTGAATTTTTGCAGATACTCCTGTTGTTTTCCGGGCTCTCCGATGTTCAAAAAAATATCTTTTTCATAACGGCGAAGGGTCAAGGCCTGTATTCTCAAGTCTTCTGAAGTCACCAATAGGTGCAAATCGTTGCTTACCACATCTTTGACAGAATGCATTGATCCCGTGATCGACCAAAAACCCATCCCTCCTACGAGCAGAGTTATGAGAGATGTCAGCAAGAAACCACCAAGAATTTTTTTCATTAAGGACATGTTACCAATTATAGAACTCACAATTTTCTCCCTTTCATTGTTTTCCTAATCTAGAGTTAATTTCAACATTTTCAGTTAATCAATCGGATACATGCGAATTGTATGCTTCGGACATGCCAATCCTAGGATTGAATTTTCCATCTGGAGACTACCCAGGTTTGGTACGAATGCTAGATGTGTGCCAGAGCGCAACAATATGTACATATGTAATAAATTCGTTCAATTACATGAACCGCAGAAGGCGAGACATTGAAAAATCAATAGCGAAAGTACTAGGAGTTAGGACAAGGGATGTGGGGTCGTCCTATTTTTTAGGACTGAAATGTTTTGGCACAAAGAGAGAATGGAATTTTAATAAACCATACAATCGAGAACGGCTTAGCCCTGACAATCTGCATGCCAATACGACATCACCCTCGGTTTCTGACATCAACCTCTGTAGATATTGCTTTTCTATATTGTTCAACTGCAGGCGACGATATTCTTTAAAAGAATGCAGCGTCGGGGAACACGTGGTATGGGCAGATAAGTGATGAGAGGGTTCATCCGGAAATTGCTCATGCTTTTGGGAAACTTTTGAGCGAATACTGCATAAACGAATCTCAGGTGGCAGATGTATGGGATATAACATCGGGGCCATTGGATCAGAAATTATTGCTTTGTCCAATGTATTTTCCAACTCCCTGATGTTTCCAGGCCAGGGATACGCAGCCAGGGCCTCAAGTGTTTCCGGGGCGATCCCTTTGATCGGCAATTGATTACGACGACAGATCATAAAAATGAAGCTCATGGTAAGTTTCTCAAGGTCCGGCCCCCGCTCCCGAAGTGGAGGTAAATGGATATTGAAAGTATTCAGTCGGAAAAAGAGATCGCTGCGAAATGTATCCTCTTGGACCATTGCCTCAAGATCTCGGTTGGTAGCGGCAACAAGTCTAAAATCACTTGTTTGCTCACTGTCTTTTCCTATCGGTCTATAGACCCGTTCCTGCAGGAGGCGGAGGAAACTTTTTTGAGTCTGAAGTGGTAATTCACCGGCCTCATCAAGGAAAAGAGTGCCGCCATCTGCTTGCTCGACCAACCCACTCCGATTGCTATTGGCACCAGTAAAAGCTCCTTTGACATTACCGAAAAGAATACTTTCCACAAGATTCTCGGGCAAGCTAGCGCAATCAACTACAATGAAAGGCTGCTTAGCACGAGAACTGTTGACGTGGATTGCCCTGGCAAACAACTCTTTTCCTGTACCTGTCTCGCCAGTGATCAACACTCCGCTATCGGTTTTCGCACACTGGGCGACCTGATCAAGACAGAGGTTAAGTACTTTACTCTTGCCAATGATCTCGTCACGTTTGAGATTCACATGAGAAGAGCGTTGTATTTTCTTTTCATGATATTCAAGCGCTCTTCGTACATGAAGGATAATCTCCTGCCTGGAAAGCGGCTTTTGCAGATAATCCCAGGCTCCGTTTTTAATCGCCATTTCCGCACCGTTGGCGTCGCCCATTCCGGTGATGATGATTACCTCAGGAGAAGAAGAAAGTTCCTGAATATAAGGGAGCAAGTCAAGTCCATTGCCGTCTGGAAGACGCACATCCAGAAAAATCAGATCGACTTGTTGATTACTTAGTAGAATTTTTCCTTCTTCAAGGCTCCCGGCTAAACCTGTGTCATGCCCTAATAAATCACAGTGCTCTGCAAGAAGACTCCGGAAGGTTAAATCGTCGTCGATGATTACCACATGTGCCATTAGTTATCTCTTTTGGAATAATCAGCACTAGTCAAGGATCCATTATCATTCATGGTTGCTCTAATGATTTTTCTCAGTTTTTAGAAAAATTAAAATGATGATGTGGCTGTGGGTTAAGTCTTACCAATAAGGATCAATATACATTTTTTTTTAAGAACGTGAACGATTATTGGAAAATATAAGGCAGTTAGTCTTGAAGAGGAGAACATAACTTTTTTTAAGAGTTGCCAAATTTCAAATAAAGAAAGAATTCTTGAGAGGTAGAAGTACCTTGTTTTCCGGTATTGTTCAGAAATGGAGCAACTGCAAAGAATAGATTACCAAAGAATATCTATCATCGTGAAGTCAAGATTTCTAGGAGAACTGAACCGTTGCGCGGACTGGTGGCTTGACATCACCAATAGTTCCGGCTGATAGAACTGGTAAGAAATGATTTTTAAAACCAGCAAACGATTTTCTTTACCCATTTCCTGGCAACTTCGATAGTGTCAAAGCCCTTCACCGGATATTCCGGTTGGTACTTGCAGGTGCGAAACAGAGACTCCGAACACAGGTTGTCATTGCTGACCCGTGTCCGACGGTATGATGGAGTGACTACCAGCGCCTCCAGTTTGGCTTTCATGGATAAGCCTTTTTTGGGGGCTGCCATTATCCGCATTCAGTACCGGCGGAGCAAGCAGACAGCCCTCAGCCAGGATTGCCTTATGCAAGAGCTTCGCCGCAAATTCAGCACGTTCTGCGGGATTAACTTCCCGGCCAACTACTTTGGGGCTTTAGATATCAACAATTATATACAGATAAAAAATACATGTCCCGGATTGGTGATGATAGAGGCCTGTAGCGCATGTGGGGGCATATGGCGCTACGGTTTTCCACGTCGACCAGGGTGATGTTGTTCATTCGCTTCGTGAAGAATACGGTAAAAGCTTGTTTCTGAGGCAAGATAGCGTCCCTCATCGGTGAGTCGAGGAACTATCTGTCCGATGGGAAGAGCATTCAAACAAAATGAATTGTTTTGTCTTATGATAATGTAACCGTTCAGCGGGGAAAAAATGTATGCGGGCACAATGGCAGGTGCCCAGAAAAATAAATTTAGCAACCTGGCTTTTCGTTCTTCCATTTCCATACATGGACGTCACTGCGTCAGGAGCAGCAACGAGAAGGCGCCGAGGTAGATTACAATGACCATGAAGCTTTCAAATCCTATATTGCCGATTCCATGCTTCTCCCGTCGTAGGAGGCCAAGCAGCAGGATTCCGGTAAGGAGGATGGTGAGTGAAATGATAAAGACTTCTCTGTCGGTGATGGCATGATAGATCGAGCCACTGCGGTAGCTCATGTCGGATACGGCAAGGAACAGAACATCAAAGCTGTTGCCGCCGATGATATCACCGACGGCCAGCGTCAGTGCACCTTGCCGCACTGCCGCAACTGATGTGACCAATTCCGGCAGTGAAGTGGCAACTGCGGTAAATAAACCGCCGACAACGGTCTGGGACATTCCTGTTCTGTCGGCAATACCTATGCCGGTCTCGGCCACCAGGAAACCAGCCGTGGCGATAATGGCGGCAAAGAGGATGAATTGTGCCCAGATGATTGTGGCATTATATTGTTGTACATTCTTTTGCTCGGGCTCATCCACCTTTGTCTCCCTGGTATTTTCTGGATTCCACAAGGGATATGAGCGTGCCTTGGAAACCAGGCGCAACCCTCCTATATAGCCGGCGACCAGAATTGGCGTAGCCGGGTGTATGTGCCAGAAAGTTATTTCCGGAGTTGTGCTGGCGAGCAGGGGAATGGCCAGCAGGGTAACAAGCAGCGCCCCCTGGACGAGGTTTTCAACAGAGGCGGCCGCATGTTCGAGATTGACCTTGCGATGACATATGTCTGCTATGGCAAGAAAGGTTGTTTGGGCTGCAATTCCTCCGACGGCGTTGCTGACGGATAATTCGGCATATCCCTGAAATGCAGTGGTCACGGAAGTGACTATGCCCGGAAGCGAAGTGCTGCCACCGAGAAAAACGGCGCCGAATATGGCCTCGCCGAGTCCTGTTATATCTGCCAGTTTATCCGCTACTCTGGTCATTCTTATGCCGACCAAGGCAATGACGGCGGCAGCCGAAATGAAGACAACCAGTATGAGCCACAACGGCCATGTATCGATTTGAAGCATGTTCATGGTCTTCTCCCGGCAAAATTTGGAGAAAATGGCGTTCTCTCTGCCGCCGCATAGCCGAAACCGCATCAAATGATGCATAACAAATGATGAATTGATTGCTAGAGCAAGTGCGGTTCTTTCCTATCGAGCACAAGATTTGAGAATGAAATATGATGTGCAGTGATTGCACTTTAGCCGCCTTCGCCTTCATCAGTATGCCAGTCCAGGAAAGTATCGGAGACGGAAAGACGGCGGAGTAACGAACATTTTTTGCTCTGATGGCCCCGCCAGCCCCTTGGCAATTCAGCTCAGGATCCAAATACTCGGTAGAACCCAGGGTACGCAAAATGCACAGCACGACCTCGACATTAGCCAGAGCCCAGGATTCACATTGGCCAAGCGAAGATAGCCCAATTCAGCCAATTCTATCTGTGTTTCCTGAAGATCGTGACAGCAAAGAGCAACATAGTGGAGCAGATTCCTCACTCCCTCAATATGGTTGGCACTGATTGTATGCCTGAAGAGCTTTCCTGATGTCAGGTAGCCTGCCAGATAGCCCAGTACGAACCAAAACGTTTGACAAGCTGGTCGTCATCCTCGGCAAAAAGCCGCTCACCAGGAAGTCTGACCTCCAGCTGCAGTTCCCTGCGCCGCCTGTCGATAAGGGCCAAAAGAACGCTCATTTTCTCTTTGTCGCCGAAACCGTCGATATTGTCCTCGAAGACCTGGCGCAACACCGCCAGATCGTGCTCGTCGCCCAAAAGATCGGCAAGTTCATCGGCCGTCTTCTGATGCGCCTTAATCATTTCCGGCCAGATCTCCCGCAGCAGACGCATATGATACAAGTGATACTTGACCCGCTTCCGCCATTCATGGAAATTTTCCATATTTGGCTCGTCATAGGCCCAGGGCATGGCCTTCCGGCCGCGGCGATAGGTTTTTCGCATGCCACCCGCAACCGCCGAAAAACCGTCATCTTTGACATGCCACTTTTCCAAGTGCTTTCGGAGTTTCTTCAGTTTGCCAAGAAATGTATGGATTTTATCTTCTATTAAAACCGAATCCTCAGTGATTTTCCTCCGGCGGTCGAGTAGTTCACTGCGTGCCCTGGCAAAAATCGTGTTGTCCACGTGACTCTGATAGTGCTTGGCCAGCAAATCCAGCGACTCTATAGTGGACTGCGCATCCCTAACAAATGACAGATCCCTCGCCATATTGCGAATGAATTTGTTTTCCCGGGAATAATCGGCGAAGGCCGGACGGATCAGTCGAATCAGGCCGCGAATTTTCTTGCACCGTTTGCGCACCTGATGAATGGTTTCATGGCTATCCAGATGATCATCCTCGATCTCGGCTATCGCCTTGTCGATTTGCTCCCCAACAACCTTGCGTACGCTTTTTTCAACCGATTTATTTTTCCGTATTTTATAAGCCATAGTCTTTTCTCCATCTGGTTAAAAGGATAGCCTCAAAATCATAGTAATGGTGGAGATGGAGGTCAAGAAATTGCCAGCGGGACATTATCGGATGTCTCGGTTTTCCTGCAGATGTGGAACTACTTTTTTGCATGACAAGAAAGACTCGACCAGCGTCCCCGAAACTGAAGAATGATCTTTACCCAGGGCGGAAACCCTATGGATTGAACCGATACCGGCACTCTGGTGACCTATGAATGTCAGCCCCCGCTCGATTTCCAGGAGCTTATCGAAAAAGTAATTGTGGAATTAAAATCAATAGATTCGATATGGCAGGAATAAGTCAGTAAAGGGATACGAGGATTTACCTTATTCCTGGCAGGGTAGGACCGGCTAACCACAACGAATTGCTTAGAAATGGAGCAATTGCAAAATTGAGCTTGCCAAAGAACACCTTTTAAAACTGCAACAAACTCCAGCTCTAGATGTCTAACGTGGCTCTCTGATTTCCTTACACAGATCATTTACCTTTAATCAAACAGGACATTTATCTGCGATACAGATTTTCTACCCATCGAATAGCCTCGGAGTCCCAAACTTTACCAAGATAACGTTGGGTTGTGGTGAGATCCGCGTGTCTCAGTATTATCTTGCTTATAATTTCAATAGGAACACCGGATCTGGAAGCATATGTTGCTGCATGTCGTCGGAGGTCATGAGGGCGGAGTTTGATTCCCACTTGCCTTCCAACTTTTTTAACGACCTTCCTCGCTCCAGCATAAGTTATTGGGAAAATCCTCTAATCTGAAGGAATGTCCTTGGCATTTACATAATCCAAGAGACGCCGGCTAATCTTTCTGGGGATAAACACAATTTCTCGCTCTCTTTCACTCTTCGGATCATGTAATAGAAGTTTCTGATCATCAATATCTGAAGGTCGAAGACCAAGAACCTCACTTATTCTCATCCGCCTCGTGCCATGAGCTCAAGCATGATCCTATTACGGACATTAATTGTTCTGAAAATAGCCTCATCTATTGTATCTTTATCAAAAATTTCCCATTGGCAAATCTTGGGTTTGTTGAAAAGATTCTTGGCAGCAGGTGACTGACAAGGATTCCGCATCTCAGGGATAAGGGCATTGATAATCAGGTTGAAAAACGCTGACAGGGTTGTGTATCTGCTGCGCTTAGTATTTTGTTTCCTGACAGCCAAACTTGACAGCCTGTCGACCCCTTCTGTTAAACAGGATCGGCAAACTCGGCCAATTTTCGCAAATCTCGAGATCTTCCTGACGTTGCAAAACTTTTTCTGCTCTGGCCAGTGCTAGGCGAGAATGGTGTTTCGACTCGCAGACATTAAATGTATTATAATTTCTGAAAAAGCAGAACCTGAGAAATCTGGTGACGCAATGCTACGGGTTCTAACTCACTCCCCAGCGACAAAATAATGCATGATAAACTTGAAAAATTTGGCAGAGGCTCAGTCATTCAGCATGGTCAGGTAAACAACAGGGTCTATTTAATGAAACTGAACAAGACCGATTTTCCTGAAATACTTGAATACATTGACAATCTGGCGGATTCAAATTCATACACAAAAATATTTTGCAAAGTCCCTTTTTGGGCAGTACCGGGCTTTATGGCAAAAGGCTTTTCCATGGAAGCCTATATCCCCAATTTTTACAAAAATCAATCTGATGTTTTTTTTGTATCGAAATTTCTGGAATCTGATAGGGCGTCAGGGGGGGAATATGATAAACTGGAAGGACTTTCAAGATTGCTCATTGCCTATCGAACAAAAAAAACAGAAGGGCAATCAAATAAATCTGTTCAGATCAAAGTACTCAAACGTAAAGACGTTGATGAGATATCGAATTTATACAAAAAGACATTTGTCAGTTATCCTTTCCCAATATTTGACCCGGCCTACATATATCAAACAATGAAAAACAATGTCCAATATTTCGGCATTGAAGCAAAAGGCCGGTTGGTTGCCTTGTCATCAGCCGAAATAGATCCACAAGGGAAAAACGCTGAAATGACCGATTTCGCCACGATGCCTGACTATAGGGGCGGTCAATCGGCAACTCATCTTTTGTCTGAGATGGAATTAGCAATGGAAACACAAGGAATCACTACCTTATACACTATTGCCAGACTCAATTCGCCTGCGATGAACAAGACATTTCTCAAACATAGCTATAAATATGCAGGAACATTAATTAACAATACAAACATTTCCGGTAAAATTGAGAGCATGAACGTTTTCTACAAACACATTTGATCCACTCTATCGTGCGATAGGCAATCTTCAATACCAAGAGGACAAATAATGAGAATCACAATTGCCTACAACCTTCGCTCTGATGACACTGAAGCCACGGCTGAACTCCTGGCGGAAACTGACATTAAGCGGATTCATGATGCAATCAGCAGTCTTCAACACACCGTTACGGTCATTGAAGTTTCAGGTAAACCAAACGGTGTCATTGAACGTCTTATCGAAAGCGAACCCGACTTGATCTTCAATCTGGCCGAGGGAACTATCGGCAGCTCTCGCGAGGCATTTTATCCCGGTTTGTACGAGCAGATGGGCATTCCGTTCACCGGCGGCAACGCCTCTCTCCTTCACCTCAACCTTGACAAACATCTCGCTAAAACCGTTTTGTCTTCACATGGGATCAGTGTCCCGCAAGGTGTTCTGGTTACTGAACAAGAGCGCCAACTGCCCGATACCCTGCAGTACCCGCTGATGATCAAACCCAATTCAGAGGGGTCCAGTAAAGGCATTACCCAGGATTCGGTCGTAGAAAACCGTGAGGAGGCCCTTGACCGGATCAAACGCCTGCTGGGTCATTACCCCGCAGGCCTGGTCGTCGAAGAGTATATTGGCGGCCGCGAACTCAGTGTTCCTTTCCTTGAAAGTTTCCCGGGCAAGTTGCTTGATGTCGTTGAGCACACCTTTGACCTTAATAAAATCGGCGGTAAATATAACATTTATGACTACGACATGAAGCAAGGCGGCGATGCGGCAAAGGCGGTTAATATTATTTGTCCTGCTAATATCAATGCCGAAGAAGGAAAAGCGGTCAACCAAATGGCCCGCCAGGTCTTCAAGATCATGTCCTGCCCTGATGTCGGGCGCGTTGACATCCGCTTACACACCAATGGCCGCCCCTATTTCATCGAACTCAACCCGCTGCCAAGCCTTCACCCTATTGCCTCTTTAATGACCGCCGCCAAATCACGCGGGCTCGAATTCCGGGACGTCCTGCGGTTAATCATTCGCTCGGCTGCGCGCCGATATGGCCTGGCACTCCGATCACCCAAGCAGCACAAGAAGGCGGAATTTTCCGCTGAAACGCCACGCCCGACCGCCAGAGAACTTGGCATCCAAACTGGTCGGTTGCGCCCGGGGATTCATAATGCCATCACCGATGTAAAAGGCGTTCGGGTGGGTCATTGCTCACGGGTCGAGGATAACATCCAGATTCCCGGCGGCACAGGGATGAGCAGCATTCGCACCGGCGTCACCGCTATTTTACCGGCCAGCCAGGCCTATGCCAACCGGATCGCGGCCGGCGGCTTTATCTTGAATGGTGTCGGTGAAATGGCCGGGCTTACCCAGGTTATAGAGACAGGCTGGCTGGAAACACCAATACTCCTGACCAGTTCACATTCGGTTGGTCGAGTCCATGCCGGCGTGGTCAATCATATGATTAAAAAACACCCTCGACTTGGGACCGAATCCGATGTGGTTCTGCCGGTGGTTGGTGAGGCTGATGACTCTTTTTTAAACGATGCACGAGTCGGCGTCTGTTCACCACAGGATGCGGTAAGGGCTATCGAGTCTGCCTCTTCCGGGTTGGTACTCCAGGGATCGATCGGGGCCGGCACGGGAATGACCAGTTTTGATTTCGCCGGCGGCATTGGCACCTCATCCCGAATAGTTAATTTTTCTGAAAGCGAGGCCTTCACCGTTGGTGTCCTCGTTCTTTCCAACCTTGGCAAAATGCGCAATCTTACCATTGATGGCGGGGTCGTCGGCCGGCAATTGGACAAGGAATTCGATCAGGCTGGCCGCCGCGGAGTATCGGAAGGGTCAATCATTGTTGTGGTTGCCACCGATATCCCGCTGATTACTAGTCAGCTAAATCGTGTGTCGAAACGAGCCGCACTTGGCCTTGGTCGCACCGGTTCTCATGCCGCCTCAACCAGTGGTGAAATAATCATTGCCTTCAGCACCGGCAATCGTAAGCCCCGACAGGCCTTTTCCAGTAGTACTTTTATTACCCTGAAATGCGTCTCGGATTACCATATCAACCTGGTTTACGAAGCAGTCATCGAAGCAACCGAAGAAGCGGTGCTCAATGCAATCTTCTGCTCAAACGGGATGAACGGACGAGAACAACGATCGTGTCCGCCCATTCCGCCTGAGCGAGTTATCGAATTATTAGACAATGGGAGAATCACTTCATGAAGGTTATAGAGAAGTACAACGACAGTCTCCACAATCCATACTGGAAGTATCAATTAGGGCCTGCGGCATACGAAGTGAAGGATACCCCCTTGCGAGTCGAAGCCATCAAGAAAGCTCTTCGCGCCGACCAACGGTTCCAGTTCCTTACCGCGGAACCTTTTCCCGAACGAATGATCTCGCGATTGCATCCCTACCACGACTATATCCGCAATACCGGACTGAGCTTGCAAAACGACAAAGAGGAATTTTATCCGGACCTTTTCCCTGGTGAGGGCGCCCACCTGAGAAAAAAAGTTGATTCTCCTCTCTGGGGCGGGATTTGGTGTACAGATGCAGTTACACCCATCATGAGGAAAACCTATGAAGTGGCACGCGCCTCTGCCGAAACAGCCCTGACCGGCGCGGCCTTACTTCGTGAAGGCCGGGAACAGACTGTCTACTCCCTCTGCCGGCCCTCGGGACACCATGCCGGCCCCCGGGTGTTTGGCGGGTACTGTTACTTTAACAATGCAGCCACCGCGGCCGAGTATTTATTACCCGAGGGAAGAGTCGCGATCGTCGATATCGATTATCATCATGGGAACGGCACGCAAGAGTTTTTCAATGAGATAAATTCCGTATTTACTGCCTCTATCCACGGTGACCCGGATGACGAATACCCTTATTTTTGGGGCTATGCCGACGAGAAAGGCAAAGGCCAGGGTGAGGGAACGAATCACAACGAACCATTACCGAAGGGTACACAATTGGCACAATACAGTGAGGCTGTGGATCGTATCCTTGATATGATCCGGGGATTCAATGCAGCCTATCTGGTCATTTCCGCCGGATTTGATACTCACACAGCTGATCCGATTGGCGGTTTTAAACTTAACACGGAAGATTACACCGCAATCGGACAGCAGTTTCGTTCACTTGGCTTACCAACCTTGATATGCCAGGAAGGCGGATACAATATTGACGTTCTGGGAGAATGCGTTAAGAGCTTTCTCCTGGGATTCATGGAATAGAGAGAGTCAGGAAACTCTTTATTATTGGCAGGATGAAAACGCTGCCTAAGCTGGTTAAAGGAGTGTTCGTAAACGTTTAACAAAAATAAATGCTCCACATGGACGGCATATGACATGTTCGGAGACCTCCCTTCAGCAAG
>JBARUR010000052.1:0-1571 GCA_049645845.1 Desulforhopalus sp.
TGTGATGTATACTTCTTAGAGCCTTTTTGCCTGATAATAAAGCATAAATGAGAGAACAACTTTCTGCCGACTCGATATTATTCCACTGACAGTGTCGCAAGGAATGGCAGGGCATAATGTCGCCGTTTGTAGCGATAAAGACAGCCATCATTTGTCTGTTTCGTTGACACTTACCATTCCCTCCTCTCCTCCAAGATGTGTAATTACATTAATGCCCGCGCGGCTTTAAGAAACAGATCGTCCAATAACTGATCTGCTGCATCGATCTCTTTTGCGGATGAAAAGCCGGTATCAAGCTCCTTTAGGATCTTTTCATACGGAGACAGACGGATATCCGGGGTTGCACGAAAGACAGCCGGCCTGGGATACAGGCCGTTTTCAAAGAAAAAATTGCAGGGACCGGGGGCATCGTGCCTTCGAAAAGGCCATTTGGACTTGAGATCGGTAAATTCCTTAAAAGCAGTTATTGCCGGGAAATTCTGCATATAATCACTTAACGCGATACGCCGTCCAAGACGAGATTCTACTTCCTTGAAATAGGCTGTCACCAGGGAATGCTCTGTCACAATCAGTCCGTAATCATACCAATTGTCAATGACCATTATAAGAATCGATTGGAAGACACTAGGAAGTTTATTGGTTGTGGGACAAAAGTAGGTGCGGCATGCCATTTCACCGTACCAGCTCAGAGAGCGATAATCTATGCCATTGTTACCGGGCATTGCCGGGTGGAGAAGGCAACCAACACACTTTTTCTCATCACCGATCAACCCTAAAAAAGGGCAGTGGTGCATTTGGGGAAATGGCCGTGACAGCCTGTGTGGTCCTTTATTCCTTCTTTGAAATTCAAAAATACCGTCTTCAGTCCTGGGGACCGTTTCGAAATCCTCAGTTCGCTTTGACAGTAAAATCTCAAGTTTTTCACGTGATAGATTCGGTAAATTATACAAACCGCAACATGCCCCACAGGATACTGTTGCACTCAACTGACATAAGTAAATATCGTGGGTCTCATCCATAGATCGATATAGTCACTGAGAAAATTAAAGTATTCTCAAAATGAGAACTGGAGAAGGTAACGGAGGCAATGTACTGAATAGGTGTCATTAAAATTCTTACATTTTATTGAGATTGCCTGAGTATGTTTCTTTGCAGAAAAATATCCCATAATTTCTTCATGGTTTCTGGAGTGTGCCCACCGGAGGTTGTTATGACGTGGTTGTTTGGCAGGATATCAGCCAATGTTCTTTGAGCTTTTACATAGCTATCTTCGGTTCCGTAACCAAGATATATTATAGGTTTCTGCCTCTGATTCTCGGGGTATTGTTGAAGCCAATGCCAAATCATTCGTTGCCAATCATCATCAGGATTATATTCACCCGGTTCCCATTGGCGGACACCTCCTTGCGATTCGATTTCACTTATGATCTTGTCGTATCCCAGAAAAGGAGAAATAACAAAAACACCCTGCACATCTTCAGGATAAAAGCGGGAGTAAATCAAAGCACCCAATCCCCCCATGGAAGCGCCAACAAGCCAAATTTTTTCATACCCTTTGGCTCTGGCCGGAT
>JBARUR010000053.1:0-3681 GCA_049645845.1 Desulforhopalus sp.
TTCTCTTGGCCGATCTGGGCGTAACGAAGACCCACAATCGTCCCTATGTAAGTAATGACAATCCCTTTTCGGAAGCGCAGTTCAAGACGCTGAAATATTGCCCGGAATTTCCTGGAACATTCGGCTCGATACAGGATGCCCGTCGCTTTTGCCATGATTTTTTCACCTGGTATAATGGTGAACATATGCATTCCGGCATTGGTTTACTGACTCCCGAGCAGGTACATTATTGTCTGGATAAAGAAGTCATACAAAAGCGTGCAGAGGTTCTTAAAGCTGCTTTCAGAAAACACCCCAACCGTTTTAAGGGCAAGGTTCCACAACCGCTACCGGCACCGCAGGAGGTCTGGATTAATCCGCCGAAAGATATGTCTCTTGCTGAGAAAACAAAATAACATTTTGTTTTCTTAAAGATAAAAACAGGTTCAGCGTATTGGATAGGTTTGTCAAGATTAACGGAGTGCAACGGAGTTACCCGCAGGGCCTGATCTTGATAAATCTATCCAATATGCTATTTCCGGCAACAGTGATCGAGTGAGTCTAATTTACGCATAAAGGTGTCTCATTTTCATTGACATGTTCCGCGTCTAGAAGCTTGTAATCATCACATATAAGCTCAGACTTCTAAATTTGCGAAAACATAGAGGAAGCTGATACTGGGAACCAGTTTATGTTTCACGAAAACTGATGGAAAGGTTAATAAAGGATATCCTATAAGTCATGTCTTCAACATTCACCGAGTGGTTGGTAAAAGAACCAAAACTAAGCCTGCTCGCCAACAATCCCAGCATTCCATAGCCGATCAGTTTCAAAAAATCCCTTCTGGAATGGTCATTATTTAATTCCATGCCTTTAATTTTATCCTTGCAAGCCTATCGCACGGCTAATGGAGTATATCTTTTTTCATGGATTCAAATTCATCCTGGCTGATTTCTCCTTTTGCGTAGCGTTCTTTAAGAATGTCCATTGCCTGAGAATCTGTTCCGATATTGGATCGATTTCTGCTGCCTGTCTTTTGAACCAGCCAGCGAATCAGAATGAAGATTCCGCCGATGATTAAAACCCAAAACAGTAACATCATAATCATACCAAACCACCCCATACCCCAGTCGCCCATCATCCATCGCCCCATGTGGCCATTCATATATCCTTCGGGTTGGCCGAATGCGGTACTTAATAAAGCAGTATTCAAACACAAAATAGTGATAAGCCGTAACGATAATTTGCTAAAAAGAGTTCTAGTAATCAAATCAACCTCAATTATAACTCAAGTTGAGACGGATTATGACAGTGCGAGAAACACCGCCTTTGTCATATGCTTTTAGCTGCGTCTTATCTTACCACCCGCAATATCCGCCACTCCCATCGAAACGGGCCACCTCTGTGTCCACTTCTATAACCGCGGTTATAGTTGGATGCTGATTTGCGAGCCTGGATGTCATGCATCATGCGATCTTTCATCTAAACGTCCTGATAAGAGATCGGCCGAACTAATCTAAATGCGGCGACTTGTCTTTGAAATATCCTTCTTTATGTTCCTTAATCTTTAAAATATATGCATGAGTGGGTATTACAGCAACAGTTCCCTTTTCTTGGGCAGACTGGTTGGGAGCATTTAGCCGAACTTTTTGTAACGATAAGGATAGGGGGGCAGGTAAACTCACTAAAAGAAATGTAGTGCTAAGATTCACCACATCCTCCGCAGTACCAGATTCGTGATGGCAATCTTAAAAATAAATGGTCACCGAAAGGTTGGTATGTTTCCTGAATGGTAGGAATACCTAGTCTTCTGGAATTGTTCAGAAATGGAGCAGCTGTAAAGAAGAGCAACATAACCAAAGATAAGGGCATGCAAGCGTCAAAAGTGCATACCTGTCAATCTCATTACCAGTCATTTGATAATGAATTATTTCTTGCTGATAGCACCGATTTCGGCGCTTGCTACTTTGGCAAGATCGTGCACATTCATTTCAATGGTAATCGTATTTTTGCCGCTGCCGCAGAAGACCATGCCCAACATCAGTAACCCCTCATCCAAGATCACCTTGACGTTGTCATTTACCGGAAAGGGCCCGACACCACCTATTTCAAAACCCAACTCTGTCTCTACATCTTTAGGGGAGACAGACCTGAGTAATTTCCGGTTAACTCCAAAGACATCACTCAGCTGTTTGCAATCGATGCGATCACTACCATTGACCCCTGCAAGGATCCAATGGCTATCCTTAATATGAAAAACGATTGTTTTAATCAGATTGACTGTTAAATGTGGAACTTTGGCTCTAGGAGACTGTCGGATTGAAAGCTCAAGGATTGTCGGTTCAATTTTGAAGTTGCATCCTAAGTATCGACAATATCCAAAGTCTATGCGCTTATAATCTCATTTTAGTCGGATTGTATGTGGATGTTCCATGCCAAATGGTGGTATTGCATATTCTTATGCAAGAACGTGCATTCGTTTCAGATTCCAGGCAATTGATACAAGATCCCACTCGCCCTGAACACCTTCAAGGCCGCGAAGACTGAATTGCCTGAATCCCAATACGTGTTTGATTATGCCAAATACCGGCTCCACAGTACTTTTTCTTGCTGCATATAAAGCCTTGCCAACTTTTGTTTTGAGACGATGCTGCATTGTTGATTTATAATCAGCGCCTTCGGGAAGCGAAGGAGGATCAGAAAAACGATCTTCTAATCTCGTATTGTGTTTCTCGCGCCCAACAGCAACATAGGGTGTTATCCCTGCATGTTCTATTATTGCGCAATTGTCACAGCTGAAGTAACCATTATCGGCCAAGAGTGCAGAGACCTCTCCTAACTCGGGATTAAGGTTTTGTAGCTCTTTAATAGCTGGTTGCACTTCCTTTTTATCATTCGGTTTCTGGCTCACATAACTGCACACTACCAATTGACTTGCAGTATCAACACCAGCCTGGGCATTGTAACACTGATCAAAACCGCCTCCGGAAACGGGCATGATACGTGATTCATCGTCTGTCAGATTCACCTGATCCTTGCTGGCAGGCCCAGCTGTTGGCGGCTGTGGTGGTTTTCCAGGTGTTTTTTTGCCGGTTTTCTTTTCCTTTGCTTCTCGCTTGGCCATTTTCTCTTTGTATGCTTTGTTTTCTTCGACATTACGCTCGGCTGCTCGAGATTCAATTTCCGCTTTGGCTTTTCTGATTGCTTCCAGGCGATTCTCACGCCTGGATATTTCTTCAGGAATACTCATACCATCAGGTAGATCTACACTATCAGTCTGTTCTGCCTTTTGAAGTAAATCGTTGATCTCTTGCTCAAGTTGTTTTTCGAGCTTGCTGGCATGGCCGTAGCTTAACGCTTTATGTTTCGAGGCATTGGCTTTTAGTTTTGTGCCATCAAGGCTTACAGCTCCAAGCCGAAGGATATTCATCTCATGCGCGATCTGAAGAATTTGCACGAATATTCCCTTGAGATGAGGGAGAAAGCGGCGTCGAAAAGTGGCAATAGTGTCGTGGTCGGGGTGAGTATTGCCAGCAATATAACGAAATGCTACTGAATCATATGTACTTCTCTCAATTTTCCTGCTGGAGAATACACCAGTGGCGTAACCATAAAATAACAGAGCTGTCATCATTGCAGGATCATATGCTTTGCTGCCTCGCCCACCGTACTCGTTGGTTATAGATGATATATCCAACTGAT
>JBARUR010000054.1:0-5221 GCA_049645845.1 Desulforhopalus sp.
ACGATTCCGGTCAGTCCAAGTTCACTCAGCCTGTCAAACATCAAGGCGCGGTCAAACCGTTCCTCTTCATCGCGGATTTTTGCTGTCGGAGCCACTTCCGCTTCGGCAAACTCACGAACCATGTCGCGAATGAGGTTTTGTTCTTCAGTTAATTCAAAATTCATGGAAATTACTCCGCAGAAAGTGGTTGTTTAAACATCCGGGGCAGCGGACTTTCCACAGCCCCGGATCGTGAAGTTACTATTTCTTTGTCTTCAACTCAGGAAAATCCCAATAGAAAAATTCAAGTTTTTCAGCTTTACCGCCTTGCGACTGACGGTCAATTTCCTGTTGTCGTAATTCAACCCTTCGAATCTTGCCGCTCAGGGTTTTTGGCACCTGCGGGACAAACTCGATGATTCTCGGGATTTTAAATTTTGCCAGTATCTTTATGGTATGTTGGAAAATTTCCAAAGCCAGCTCTCTCGAAGGCTGCTGATTTTGTTTGAGAATAATAAAAGCCTTGACGAGCTGATGACGTTTTTCATCAGGTACTCCGACGATGGCGGATTCAGCCACTGCAGGATGCTCTAAAATAGCGCTTTCCACTTCGAATGGTCCAATCCGGAAATCGGAAGATTTAATAACATCATCGCTTCGACCGACAAACCACCAGTACCCATCTGCGTCTATTGAGGCCCGGTCGCCTGTATAATATAAATTGTTCCTGAAAACACCGGCCATTTTTTCCGGACTGCCGATGTACTCGGTAAAGAGGCCGATTGACCGCCATTTATCCAGTTTTACAACGATATGTCCAGGCTCGTCGGCCACGGTGAGTTCCTTGCCGTCGTCATCAACCAAGGCAACATCATACATAAAGGAGGGATGTCCAAAGGACCCGCTCTTCATTTTACCGTTCATCCATGGGTGATTACCGATCATCGCTGTTGATTCAGTCTGACCGTAAAAATCTCTGATTTCTGTCCCGGTGAGCGCTTTCCATCTGGTGATAACCTCAGGGTTGAGGGGCTCTCCAGCGCCGATTGATTGTCGAAGTGCTGAAAAATCATATTTGGAAGTGTCCAGATTGATGAACATGCGCCAGGCTGTAGGCGGAGCACAGAAGGTGGAGATCTTATGGGTGGTGATCATGTCCAGGTACTTTTCGCCATCAAGCACGGTAAAGTTGAAACCGGTAGCAGTAGCTCCGACATTAAGAGGAGCAAAAAAGCTTGACCATGCCCATTTTGCCCAGCCGGGTGCACCAAGGTTGTGGTGGATATCATCGGTTCGAATCCCGGTCATGACCGAGGTGGAAAGATGGCCTAAAGGATAGGAAACTGCGGTATGACCGACTCGTTTTGGTAAGCCGGTCGTTCCGGAAGTGAAAAAGCAAAACAGGAGGTCGTTGGATTTGGTCTTGGCAGGTTCTGCCTCGGTGGCTTCACCGGTAAGATCAGTATAGCTGATCCAGCCATCTTTCTTGCCGCGGACAAGCTTGATTTTCGGAGTCATCTTGGTTACTTCAAGAGCAGCATCGATAACATCGGTATAGATTTCTTCGGCAAGGATCGAGTCGGGTGGATAGGTTTCAAATCTGAATTCCAGCTCTCTTTGGGTCATTGTAGTGGCTGTTGGTACGGAAACAAGCCCGCCTTTGATACAGGCATAACTGGTAAACCAGGTTTCCGGTACAATCGGAACCATCATGTACATATTGTTGCCTTTTTCAACACCGGCTTTTCTCAATCCGTTTAAACACTGGTTGCCGTGAAAAGAAAAATCCCGATAACTATAGCTTTTACTCTCGGTAGTGACAATATCGGCCCAGATAAAGGCGGTTTTGTCACCTCGTTCTTTCACATGCAGTCCTTCGAAAATTTCCGCCGCCCAGTTAAAGTATTCAGGAAGTTGCATGTAGTTAAGCTTTTCGAAAAACGCTTTTGCAGCATCCCTTTTAAGGTCATTATCATCCATCATGTTAAGGTCCATTACTTCTCTGTACAGATTTTCCATACCCATAGGTGACTCCTTACAGTTCAGATTTGAAAAAGATTAACGAGGTGATGAATCTGTTATCTTTGACCTTGAGTGCACAACTGAGCGCTCGGTCGGATTTCCTTTCGAACTAGATTATAATTGTTGATGTTTGTCAAAGGTTTTTTTTATCCATCTCCGGAAAAAAAATCTTTCTACAAATAATTCTAAAAATGGAAAATAAATAAATTTCGGATAATGGTTGATAGCAAAGCCTTTCCCAGCAAATTATTTGCGTTGTAAGATTAAAAATATATTGACAAATATCCGCTTGTAGATAATCGTAAAAAATACGATTGAGCGCTTGGTCGGTTTTCTGTGCGGGTGTTTTAACCATTTTAATACTTGATCAAGAAACTTAAACATACCTGAATAACTGCTTGGATACAGGCAACTGAAGCCGGAATGTAACGAACGAACTGAAAATGAGGCGGACTATGAAAAAGGCTGTAATTGTGAGTGCAGTAAGAACACCTTTTGGAAGTTTTGGCGGATCGCTAAGTAAGATTGGTGCAACAGATCTGGGAGCTTTAGCGATTAAAGAATCAGTGATTCGCGCAGGTATCGACAAAAAACTGGTCAATGAATGCATTATGGGCATGGTCCTGCCCTGTGGTTATGGCCAGAACCCTTCCAAACAGGCCGCTATCAAGGCCGAGCTTCCTCAGGAAGTCGAAGCTATTACTGTTAATAAAGTGTGCGGCTCGGCTCTTAAAGCCGTGATGCTTGCTGCTCAGGCCATCCAATGCGGTGATGCCGATGTTGTCGTGGCAGGCGGGATGGAGAGCATGAGTACTGCTCCATATTATCTCGAAAAAGCCAGATGGGGCCATCGTATGGGGCCGGGTAAGATTGAGGACCATATGGTTCATGACGGCCTCTGGGACGTGGTAAACGATTTCCATATGGGCATGTCCAATGAACTCATCTGTGAGAACTGGCAGGTCAGCAGGGAAGAGCAGGATCGTTTTGCCGAGGAGTCATATAGCAAAGCGCTCAAGGCAGTCCAGACAGGTGTCTTCAAGGATGAAATTGTATCGGTGCCGTTGCCGCAGAAAAAGGGTGAAACGAAATTTTTCGATACCGATGAATGTCCTCAGGAGACGAGTTACGAAAGCTTGCAAAAGATGCGTCCCGCCTTTAAAAAAGATGGTGTTGGTACCGCTGGCAATGCCTCGGTGATAAGTGATGGGGCAGCCGCTGTGGTAGTGATGAGCCGGGAAAAAGCAGAAAAACTCGGCTGTACCATATTGGCTGAGATAGGTGCCCAGGCATCAGCAGGGATCGAACTGAAACATGTACTTATGGCTCCGATTCTTGCTATCCCGAAGGTTCTGAAAAAAGAAGGCGTCACGCTAGCCGACGTCGATCTTTTTGAAATTAATGAGGCCTTCAGCGGGACATCCGTTGCTATAAACAAGGTGCTGGAGCTGGATACCAGCATTGTTAATGTTAATGGCGGGGCTATTGCCATGGGCCATCCGATTGGTGCCAGCGGTGCGAGGCTGCTGGTTTCGATATTACACGAAATGGGCCGACGCGATGCCAAAAGAGGGGTTGTTTCTCTTTGTCTGGGCGGCGGTGAGGCTGTTGCAATGGTTGTCAATCGCTAACCCACATGTCTCATGAACATTGTGGCAATTTGTTTGATGAACATTTCGTTGCAGTAGTTTCAACAAATTTGAGCAATTTTCAAAACTTACACAATGTTCACCAAAGGTCAGTCCAGGCGATGCCATCTTCTTCAGTATTTTGGCAGCAAACATAGCCTGCTATAGTTCACTGCCAAAAACTTTGAACCTGACACCGCCTGAACTGATGAGAATGTGGGCTAAAAATATTTCTTTTGCAGGGGGAAGAGATGGAAATAAAAAAATTTGGTGTGGTTGGCGCGGGACAGATGGGCAATGGTATTGTCCAGGTTGCTGCAACCAGCGGTCTTGAAGTGTTGATGAGTGACATCAAAGAAGAATTTACTGAAAAAGGACTCGCCACAATCAGGAAAAACCTCACCAGGAGTGTGGAAAAAGAAAAAATCACCAGTGGTGAAAGGGATGCAATTCTTGGTCGAATTTCTACCACTACCGATCTCGCAGATATGGCCGGGGTTGATTATGTGGTTGAGGCAGCTGTTGAACGTGAGGATCTCAAGTTTAAAATTTTTCGGGATCTGGACGATGCATGTCCTGCTCATGTGATTCTTGGCAGTAACACCTCTTCCATCCCAATCGGCAGGATAGCTGCTCAGACCAAGCGGCCCGATAAAGTGATCGGGATGCATTTCATGAATCCTGTGCCGGTAATGAAGTTGGTTGAGGTCATAAAAGGTCTTGCAACCAGTCAGGAAACATTTGATATTACCTGGGCTCTTTGTGAAAAATTCGGTAAAACCGCTGCAGAGGCTAATGACTTCCCTGGATTTATTGCCAACAGAATCCTCATGCCGATGATCAACGAGGCTGTTTTCTGTGTCTATCAGGGGGTTGGTAAAGTTGAAGATATAGATACTGTGATGAAACTCGGCATGAATCATCCAATGGGCCCCCTGGCACTTGCAGATCTGATTGGCCTGGATACCTGTCTGGCTATTATGGAAACTCTTTATGACGGATTTAAAGATTCCAAATATCGTCCTTGCCCATTACTGAGAAAGTATGTCGAGGCCGGATGGCTTGGACGAAAGAGCGGTAAGGGGTTTTATCAATACTGATGGCGTTGTATCAATCTGACTGAGGAAATAAAATGGCAACCGACAGTGTATGTGTTCCGGCGGGTGAACTGGCCGACAGGATCGCTAAATTACAAAAGGCGCTTGCCGCAAGGGAGATAGATGGCGCCCTGATCAGCCAGAAGACAGATCTCTTCTATTTCGGAGCGACATCACAACAGGGTTGGCTATATGTGCCTGTATCCGGAAAGCCGATCCTGATGATCTTCAAGGAATTTGAACGAGCACGGCAGGAATCACCTCTTGAAGAAATTGTTTCGATTGTCAGCAGCAAGAAAATTCCTGCTGTTCTTGATAAATACGGCTACCCGTCTCCTGCAGTTTTGGGGCTGGAGATGGATGTTTTGCCGACAAACCTCTATTTCCAATATTGTGCTATTTTTAAGCAATCGAAGCTTGAAGATATTTCTTTTGAAATCCGGTTAATCCGGGCGGTTAAATCAGAATTTGAGATAGCGAAACTGAGACTTTCAG
>JBARUR010000055.1:0-1576 GCA_049645845.1 Desulforhopalus sp.
CCTTTTGGTTGGGCGGTGATATCTCCAGTTATGTTTGGGAGAGAGTCCCACGCATTCTGACAAATTCTTTATGTGACCCAAAGGGACCGTTCAAGCTAACAGTTCAAAACATGTGGCCAAATTACCCCAGTTTATCTGCCAGAAAGGCAGATCTGTTGTCAAATTACCTTCCCATGTATATATTGAACAATTGCACGCAACCATCGTCGAAAACTATGCCGACAAAGGCGATTGGTGCCTCCGCCACGACCGATTACAACCAACCGCTCTTGGGAGCACTTGGCATATAGGGAGAAATCGCGAATGGATAGCGGAATTTTAACGGTTCTTGGCTTGGCGACACTTCCGGCGCTGGGAAATTTTGGTGGCGGCCTGCTCGCCGAATGGCTGAGGCCGTCGAAAAAAACACTAAATCATGCCCTGCATGCTGCCACCGGAATTATCCTCTCAGTCGTTGCGGTCGAAGTAATGCCAGCAGCGCTGCGCAGTACACCGTCCTGGCTGCTCGCCCTGGCTTTCATGGGAGGCGGTGGTGCATACCTGCTTGTAGAATCCGGCATCAAACGATGGCAAGAGAGCAAAAATGCAGGCGCTGGGGCAGGGGCATGGATGGTCTACGTGGCTGTTGCAACCGACCTTATCGGTGATGGACTGCTCATCGGCACGGGATCGGCGGTGTCGAGCCAAATGGCGCTCATTCTGGCTTTGGGCCAGATACTGGCGGATATTCCCGAAGGTTTCGCCACGATTGCGACCTTCCGGGATAAGGGCGTAGGCCGTGCTAAACGACTGCTTATCTCCGCCTCTTTTCTCTTGCCGGTCGTTGGTGCCGCTGTTCTTGCATATTTTGCTCTTCGAGGGCAGAGTGAGGTATTGAAAATGATCGGACTGGTCTTTGTGGCCGGCTTATACATGCTTGCCGCCTTGGAGGACATGATGCGTGAGGCGCATGAGAGTGCCGAAGATAGCCGTTGGTCCGCGCTCAGTCTTCTTGCGGGTTTTGCTATTTTCCTGGTTGTCTCGGGGTGGCTTTAGCAGTAAATTTCCCGAAGGCTGACCAATTTCACTGCCATATCATACGGACCGGAAGGATGTGCATATTTTCTATCCACATTTCCGTCTGTATATCTTGACGCTATCTATTCCAGGATCCGAATTATTCTCCCAAAATTGAGATTGATCCCATTGTTTGCCGGATCGCATCCCATTACGACTCAATTAATCTCCTTCGCCTGCCCATAAATAATGCAAGCCATTATCAATGTTAAGCAACTGCACGAATTCTTTTGTTGCTGAAGATTTTGAGCGCTTAACTGGCCACATTTTCCATAATTGATGTCCAATGATAGCGCGTCGAGTTGTTCTCTTTTTAGTAGTCCTCTTTGAGTTCTCTTGCGTAATGATTTGTACGACCTGTATTGCTTATTGACTTAGTTTAGAAAAACTTCAGGCTGAAGAATAAATTTTTTCAGTATTACTGATGGAATAAATACATCAATACTTACTGGCTGTTTTTTCATGTAATGGCATCTCTTGCTCAGATAATAAGCAGGCAAGACCTGACTGGCTCCCCCCC
>JBARUR010000056.1:0-5038 GCA_049645845.1 Desulforhopalus sp.
GTGCTGGAGAACTCAACGGGAAGGGAAAAAGTGTTATCATCACCTTTCAGTAAAGCAAGGGGAAGGGCACTATCAGCTGTTGTATCAACAGGTGAAACATCAATAAAAATAAAATTTCCTGCCCTTACAAACTGCTGGTTCTGCCAGGTATAATCTACAGTCGCCTTGAACTCACCGCTGCTGGTGTCTATGTCAGTTTTCGGTGCAAGCTGTTTATGAAAAGAGGCGATTGGATAGTTTTCCAGGGAAAACCTAAAGGTGCCATTATTGGTTTCGGAAAAAAGATCAACTGATCCTTCCATTAAAAAAGGTGTATCATCCAGTCGTCCGGTAAAAGAAAAGACACTTTCGGAGGAAGTGGACGATTGAATGTCCTCTATTTTACCTTTAAAGTCGACCATTTCTCCTTCCCAGTGTGGTGTTAGCCGCTGGTCTTGAATCTGAATTTTACCATTGGTAAAAGAAATTTCCTTTATGCCTGTGCTGTTGCCGGTTTTGGGCTTAGCGGTAGATGGCTGATTAGCCGCGGGCAAATATTTTTGAAAAAACCTTGCCAGGCGAGCCATCGGTTCAGTGTCATTTGCGGTTATTGTCCAGGAATAGTCGACCTGATCTATCACGGCTGAAGTTAATCCGACATGAAATGGATTGGCTGTATACGTAACGTCCTGAAAAACAGCTTTTTGCCAGGAAAAAGTACTTTCTTTAGTTTTTCCTTTGGGTTTTTGGTTTGAAAAATCAGTTAATTGAAGTTCTCCTTCATAGCTTTTGGACGGAAGCTTTATTTGTCCTTTTCCGCTCAGGTTCCCATTAATTTCGTTGAGCAAGGATGAGGTGGTGAAAAATTTAAAAACATCAACTGCCGGTAGTTCCCGAAATCCTGTTTTGGCGTTCACGGAAAAAGGTGACAGTGCAACAGATCCTTGGGCATTAAAGATGCCGCCGGTTTCAGTTCCCGCTGTAACTATAAGGTTGTTCGATGCTTGCTTCGAACTACCAAGTTCACTTGTTTTCAAAGAAACATTGGTAAAGACGAGACTGCCGCCTGATTTTTTTGGGGAATTGAAGGTTGTTTCACCCTCAAAGTCGATGCCGTTTATCTTATATTTTTGTGCATCAAATTCTTTGAAAAACTTGGGAATACGGCCATATGTAAAGTGTGCTGTCGCTTTTTTGAATTGTACATTTCCAAAGTCTATTGATTTGTCACCGGAATAACTCATGCCGGTAAATTTGACAACAGGAGCAGCAAGAATGCTTTCCTCTTTATCCTTATCGACCTCGTCAATCAACGAAAAGTTCTCAACAATGAGATTGGCATCATGGAGTTTATAGGTAAGAGGAGCAGCTTGATCTTTATTGGTAGAAAATATGAGTTGAGCTTTCAGGTCAGCAACACCTTTGAATTTAAAAGGATGCTCAGAGCCGATGATATTTAAAAGTTCGTTGCTGTCAATCTTCTGGAGAATAAGAGCACCGGTCACACTATCGGTCGACGAGAACGAGCCTTTCCATGAAAAATCAGTTGAGGTGCCGTCTTTTTCTCCACTGAGCCTAAACGTACCTCGCTCCTGGCTTTTACCATTTCCTTGTGCAGAACGATAATCTTTGATACTGAGTTGTATCGCACTCCAGGTTGAGGTCGGTTTTTGGTTCGTTTTTTCTGAGAATAAAAGCATTGTGCCGTTGTCAACCAGAAGCTGGTCAATAACCAGATGATAAGGAGCAGCTTCAGTTGACGCGGAAGATGCATGAGACTCTGAAGAGTCGGGAGGAGTTTCCTGCGCTGTCTTTTTTTGTGGTTCTTTGATATTGCGCAGCAAGGATTTGCCAAAAGAACTGATTACTGGCTTTGTAACAGCTAAGTTAGTCAGATGAACGGTTCTCGATACCGGTTGCAGTTTACCTTCCAGTTCTGTGGTCGGTGCAGCTAAGGTAAGTATTCCCTTTGCCTTTGTTAATTCGACATCTGAAATCTGTAACTTAAAATCAATTGAGAGCTTGTCCCCGCTTTCTGAGAGCGGATTGAAAGAGAGATCGACTTTACCGTTGGCTATGCCTTTGTGAAATTCCATAGGCAGGCTGAATGGAAGGTAGCCGGAGTAAAGGGTCAGGTTAAGGTCATGTATTTCCATGGAAAGCCGGGTCGTCTGATCTTGGTTGTCTGACTCACCCATGCTGGCTTGTCCTGTGAGTTCAACCGGACTTCCGTTAACAATCGCTGAAAAATGAGGACGGAGATACTGGTCCTTCTGGAGCGGGATATTGGAAAAATTCGGCAGATCAAGTTTAATGTTTTCAACCGTATGAATTTTTTTGGCCGGCCTATCATTGAATACAATTTTGCTATTTGAAATTGAGATATTATTAAGCGAAAAGGAAAATGGCAGATCGGAAATATCGAGTATCTCAGCGGGGGTACTGTCTTTCTTAGCCCCGAAAATTTGCTGAAAATTATACGATCCATCCATCTCTCGAGTGATTTTGAGGTCGAGTTCTTTTATCGTGACTGTATCGCAAATGAGATCGAGGCGTAAAAAAGAACTCGGAGCAACATCGGCAAAAAGTGAATTGACAGACATGATGGGGGCGCCTGATTCCGAAAGAACCCGCAGGTCTTCAGCTTGAAATCGAAATGTAAACGGGTTAAATGTTACTGTTGTCGGTTTGAGCATCATCCCGGTTCTTTCCTGGAAATGATCCGGAAAAATTTTGGTCACATAATAAGGAACACCCAGAAAGCCAACTAAGCAGTAGACAACAAAACCAATCACCAGCGCTGCCGCAATCCATCCCCAGGTAGTTACCGCCGTTGACCGTTTAGCCGATGATCGTTTTGTCTTTAAGCGTTTAGTCTTGGACAGCTTGATCGTAGAACGTCTGCTTTTCGGTTTTGCGGGGATCGTTTCGGGTGGTGTTTGCTTCTGAGGCTTTTTGTCAGGTGGTGATGATTCTGGCGGTTCTATGGGGATATTGCCAAAATGGTCGGACATAACAGTTTGATCCTGGTTGAAGAGTATGTATATTCATCGAACAGCAGGCGTTTACAGATCTATGGTTTTGCAGCCATATTGTTCTTTCCGGTGAACGATTACAGAAAAATAACTCGGAATATGTTGATGGATATAGTTATCGCATTGACACAAATATGTAAATTGAAGATGTAATGCAAATTTTATTTTAAAATACAATTTTGTGAATATAGCTCCTGACGCTGGTACGGGCAAGATTGTTTTGAAGAATCCCGACACGCGAGACCGCGGTGCATCAGTTTCCCTGCATATTACATGATATTTAAATAATATTACAAAAAATCCTTTATATATCTGTCATTTATTCGTACATATAAAGAACGCTGATAAAAAAGAACGAAAATCAGCCTGATCAATAATAATATTTCACTCGAACCCGATAAACGCGTAATATATAAAAACGCGAAATTTTGAAATTCGGGTAACCATTTACCGAGAATAGCAATATGCTCTTATAATGTTAAACCCGTAAACTCCTCCACTGACTCGGGGAAGTGTAGCTTATTCATCAGGAAGTTTTATGATTTTTTCAAAAATGACTGTATCTTACGGTACTGTGCAAATTTAAAAGTACAAGACGCCCATGCTTGATATTTTCAGCTATTTTCGCTGGCAGGATTTTGTAGACATTCTCGTGGTGGCTTTTGTCATCTACCAGCTTATCACTATCATCAGAGGAACACGTTCCGTGCAGATGGTTGTCGGAATCGGTATTCTGACAGTTGTCTATTTTCTCGCCACTGTTCTTGATCTTGCGACGTTTAAATGGATCATGCAGACGTTTTTAAGTTCTATTCTGCTGATCATTATCATAGTTTTTCAGCATGATATCCGACGGGCGCTCACCAGGGTCGGAAAATCACCTTTTCATAAGCAGAAGGATGTTGCTGACAAGGAACTCGATGAAATAATCCGCACACTCTTTTATTTGGCAAAAAGACGAATCGGAGCCTTGATTGTCATCGAAAGAGAAACTAATCTCGGCGATTTTGTTGAATCCGGTTTTGAACTTGATGCCCGACTGACCAAGGAACTGCTGATCTCTATCTTCATGCCGGTTTCACCCCTGCACGATGGAGCCGTTCTTATCAGTGTGGGCAGGATTCAGCATGCAGGATGTATCCTGCCCCTTACACAAAATCCATACATTAATAAACGGTACGGCACCAGACACCGTGCAGCCATCGGCCTGACTGAAGAAACGGATGCGGTTGTGCTGGTCGTCTCCGAAGAAACACAGGAGATATCCATTGTCCGGCACGGCGCTCTGACAACCGTTGAAGATGAAATCAGTCTGACCAAAAGTCTCAGAGCAATATTTATCGCTAAAAACGGTTCGTCATCCTCATGGAAAAACTGGATGAAAAGATGAAAAAACGTCTTAACACTTTTTTAAACAAATTAGATCTGGCCCATCTCTTCTCAAAAAACTGGATCCTGAAGTTTGTATCCCTCATCCTCGCCGTAGGGCTCTGGGCTTTTGTGGGCGGGGAAGATCGGGTCGATAAAAATGTGATGATTCCTATTGAAATTATCAATCTGCCGCGTGACCTGGTTATTTCCAATCAATTTAAAAAGGCAATCGAGGTAAGCGTCAGTGGACCCAGGTCAATGATCCTTGAAATGAATAATCGGGCTATTACCAGGCAGGTTGATCTGTCCTCGGCTACTCCCGGAACTATGGTCATTGTAAATGACAACGATCAGATTCCGGTTCCGCGAGGCATCACCGTCCAAAGGGTACAGCCATCTTCAATTATTTTATCGCTGGATAAGCTTATTCAAAAAAAGTTTCCCATTTCCGCCCGTACTATTGGTAATGTTGCCGATGGTTACTATCTCAAAGAATTGAAGATGGATCCGGATGTTATAACCATTGCCGGACCGCAGACGATCCTCTCCCAGGTTGAAGAACTTCACACCAGACCGATTAATCTGGAAGGGATGAAGCAGTCGGCCCAGCGGCAGGTGCCGCTTGAACTTGATCCGGCGATTGTAGAGCTTAT
>JBARUR010000057.1:0-1840 GCA_049645845.1 Desulforhopalus sp.
TGCCCGTTGGAATCGGTGAACTTTAAACCGAGTTTATCCTGAGCATCTCCTATGCCGGATAAGAACGCTCCATACTTTGTTCCTGCTTCGGATCCTGACATTGTAGCCTGCAGCGAACCGAGGATTGACATTTGCTCCGATTGTGCGATTCCTGCCGAAGTTGCGCCTGCTCCAATGCTGCTGAAGGCGGACGCCATTTCAACACCGGTTGTCTTAAACATCTGAACTGCAGTTGCAGTCTGTCCGGTCATCTGCTCAACCCACTGTGCTTTCCCCATGGAATCGGCAGAGCCCTTAAAGATTCCGTACATGGTGCCCATATAGCTGGTGATCGTCGCGGCATCCGACTTGGTGCCTTTGGCCAAGATGTTTGAGGCATCGGTAAAAGAAGCCAGTTCATCACCGACAAGACCGGCGATTGCCGATTGAATGTCATATGAAGACTTGACGAATTCGGCGGCAGTTCCACCATATTTAACAGAGAAAGAAACCGCAGAGTTTGACAGTGCATCAAGGCTGCTTTGTGCAACGTCGAGACTCCGGACTTCACCTATGGCCATGTTAAATTCGTGCGCCGGGGTGGCAAGAGAGGTCATGGCGTAACCGGAGGCAACAACACCGGCAGCTCCACCGGCAATTTTGCCGAAGCTTTCCTGTGCGGTGTTCGCAACACTCCCTAATGTCTTTTTAATTCGACCTGCAGGACCAGTAACTTTGTCCAAAAGCCCTATGGAAAACATCAGTTTTTGCAGTTGAGTTGCCATTGCTTACCCTTTAAACGCCATTGAAACACCGTTCTGGATTGCTATTTTCTGTTTGTCCCAGAAATCTTTTTCCAAAAAAACAGCCTCACCCATGGACCTGGTTGTAACTTCACGCCCTGGAAACCATTTGCGGGAGTACACCGCCATTTGAGAAAGGGCATTTCCTTCAATACCCTCTGCCACCCTTTCTACTCCCCCACTGTTATTGTCAGTTTGGGGACGAATTTTTCAACGAGTCGTTCGGTAATCGCCATGACGGACGATGGATTTTCAAGAAAAGGAGCAAGCGCTTCTTTCGATTCTTTTGCCACGCTCCGGGTTAAAAAATTGTGCATCGGACCTACTTTATTGTTCGGCTGCATCTCGTTAATCAAACGCTCATGCACATCATTCGTGACATCGAAAGTTATAGCCTGACCATTAATTTTCATGACAATCGGTTCATTCATTTTTCCATCTCCTAAAAATGTTATTTATTTATCAACCAGTTTCACAACCATCGAAAACTTCTCATCAAAACGCTTTTCGAAGCCATCAAACATATTTTTCAGATCAGCTTTTGACGTATAGTGTTCAGCCACGAACAGCCGGTATTGCAAATGTTCCAGTTGTTGCGATCGCACTCCGTCAAATAGAAAAATGTTCCATGTTAAAATGAGCGGCCAGACGTATTTGACTATGAGTTCAGCTATCTGCATGGCTTTGTCCTTTTTAATTCCACGGCCATTTGAATCCTGATTTCTTTGGTACAGAAAGAGATTCAGCTTTCTTGCCTTTTAGTCCTTCAACAGTCCTCATCGTGCCAAGTCCAAGCATCCCCAGGATAACCGGGTAAAGTTCGGTTGAGTCGACTGCAGGTGGAGCGGTCAATCCTTTCGGGATCCACTCCAGTGCTTGACCAACGGACCAAAGCCACAAGAGGAAGGGATAGAACAGGAAAGCATAAGCCAGGGCAAAACCACCGACCCAACCGATAAACGGACGCCAGCCTGCGACAAAGATAGACCGGTGCTTTACTTCTTCTATATTTACCGATACTTGACCTTGAGCTAACCCTGCATCGATCTGTTGTTCTT
>JBARUR010000058.1:0-23395 GCA_049645845.1 Desulforhopalus sp.
GGTAAAAGATGTTGTCTTACATTGATGTGGAGGTACTAGAGTGAGTGATAAAAAAACCATCGAAACCGGAGACGCCGGTAAAGGGCAGACTGTAATTTCAGATGCTCCAAATACAGAAGAATTAGAAGAAAGGGCACTTTCAGTCTTCAACAGTGAAAGAAATGAAGACTTAACAGCGCTTGTATTATGCCTGGCTACCACCTTTATTGTACTGTTGTTTACCAAATGGCTTGTGTAATCCAGCTCATGTAGAACAGTAACGGAAAGGTCTCGTTTTTTAAAACGAGGCCTTTTCTCTTCTCGAGCTTAGCAAACTCGTAAAAACCTAAAACTTCAGATGGCTAAGTAAAAAAATTCATATGCGAGGCGCGCAAAAATTGCATCATTTCGGCGTACTAGAGTACGTCGAAATGATAGAATTTTTGTAGCAACGACGCAGATGAAGAGTTTTTACGACGCCATAAAAATTGATTTCAATGTTTACTAAAATATTATTGTGCACTCATGGTTCTGAAGGCGCTCAAAAAGCGGAAGAATATGTGTTTAACTCTTTGCTGCCGAAATCTCCAGCTGCCCAATTGACCATCCTCACCATTGTCGATAAGGACTGGAGCATTATGTCAAGCGACGACTGGCTCAATACCTCAACCACCAGAACACAATTTAAAGATTATGTTGATGAGCAGTTAACCCGGGAAATTGGAGAAGACTGGGACCGAATAAAAAATAAATTCCCTCAGGCTGAACAGGCAAAATTTATCAAGGTGGCTGGAGGCATTGAAGAAACTATTGCCGAGGTGGCTGAAAAAATTTCCAGCGAACTTATCGTAATCGGGGCTTACTATAAGAAACCGAAGCGTTTATTTTCCGTCAAGATGACACCTGGTCTTGCCGACACCCTGTCCAATGAAAAACTTCACCCCTTGCTGCCCTGTCCAGTTTTAACTGTGCCGTGATCCCGTATGCAAAAAGAATATGAACTTAAACTTCCTGCTCATGGTAAAAAGAAGCCGCTTTCTCTTGCCGACCTGCTGTCGGTTGAAACTCTCCTAAGGCTTAATCCCCACTGGATAGTCGAAAATCTCGATGAGAATAATGGTGCATTTACTGCATCGTTCAAGGACCATGAAACGGAAAAAAAATTTCAGTTGACCGGTTCCCTGGCTTTCCCCGATGCACAGACGCTGGAGCTTTCTTTTGATGAAGGCTATTATAAAAAAATCAGCCTTTTCCCAAGAGACGCAGTGTTCTGGTCTGAAGTCGTCTACAGAACAGAGGAGGAAGAGCAACAAGAACCGGGAGAAGACATAGAACGCCACGTTGTGCTGTGGATTCGCAGCATTAAAGAATATCTTCGTATGTACCTGAAAAACACCCCGAACACTGTTTTTTTCAGGTATATCATGAACAAAATAATCCTTAAGATGACTCCGTCACAGCGTAAAATTTCGCTCATGATGATCAGGCTTACGGTTGTTGAAATACTTGTTATACTTTTTATCGTGATCGGATACGTAATTTTTGTATTGAAGCCTCTCGGTTCACCTTAACATTTCGTTCATCGACAGCGGAAAGTCTCCGGGACAGGAGGAAAATCATGGACACGCTAAAACCGGGTGAACATATAGATAGTTATAAGATCATGGAAATGGTCCATGATGGAGAGATGGCTCATGTGTACAAGGCCTTCGATCTCTTCAACGATGAAACGGTTGCCCTCAAAGTCCCACTGGATGATATCCTCAATCGTCCCATTCTTTACTATCAATATCAAAACGAAGAGTGCATCAGCAGATATCTGAATCACGACCGCATCGTCAGGTTTTTGCGACGGGATCGATCAGGCATTTATCTGGTTATGGAATTTATTGAGGGGACTAACCTCAGGTCCCTTCTGAACAAAAAGAAAAAATTATCCCTTGAAACCACCTGCGGGTATATCCTGGCGATTGCCGCAGGGGTGCAGTACCTCCACGAAAGATCCATCATTCATCTCGATTTAAAACCAGACAATATAATGGTCACTCCCGGCCACGATATAAAAATTCTCGATTTTGGTCTGGCCAATCATCTCAGTCATAATGATCTCCTGGCACACGACCTGCCCGGCCCCAAAGGTACTCCCTACTATATAGCTCCGGAACAAATCTGCGGCAGGAGAAATTACAAGGAAAGTGATATCTACAGCCTAGGCACTCTCATGTATGAGATGCTCACCGGACATCTTCCCCACGGGCATTCGAAGAAACTGTCCAGGGTGAGGGACAGGCTGAAAAAAGACCCGATCCCGCCGCGTTATTACGACAGGGATATTCCCTCGTCGATCCAGGAAATCATCCTCAAATCTCTGGCAAGAATCCCCGAGGAAAGATATCGATCTATAGCAGATTTTATCTCCGCCTTGAAAAATCATACCAGCCTGAAGACAACCGTTCTGGGAGAACTTGTCACCAAGCCTCTGCCGTTCTTGTGGTTTTTTACTTTCACCGGATGTTCTCATATTCTTGATGGTTCCGATGACGAAACGCCTGTCAGGAAGACGAATGATCGTCAAATTCTTGGTTGTATTATCGACCATGAGTATTCCGACCTGGTCATCGAGCAGATAAAAAGGGAAGTACTTCTGCGCGGCGGTGAGATTACCCTGCTCGTTGCAACTGATGAAGAACAGGAAGACGGTCTGGTTAAATATGCCGTGGAGGTTGAAGGTAAGTCTTTTAGTAAAAGACTGGATAATTATATCGCCACCCTTAAAAGGTATAACCTTGAGCCCATTCTTCGTATCCGAAAAGGTGATGCCCCCGAGGTAATTATTGATACAGCTAAACAGCTCCACGCAGATACCATAATTATGGGCCCTCCCCGGCCAAAGAAAGGTTTGTCCGGTATTTTCGGCGGTTCAACCATAGAGAAGGTTATCAAACTCAGTGACAGCACTGTTATAATTGCCGATGCCATATCTCCTGCAGCACCGCCATTTTTTAGTCATCAGGACGAACTCACTCCCGGCCTGCTGGCAGAAATTGATCTTTTTTTGACTGATACCTGGGTGAAGCACCTTAACTGGTTTTCCGAAACCGCCCATGGTCTGCTTGACGGCTCCATTCGATCCGGACCGCATGATGAAACAACCTGTCATTTCGGTACATGGCTTACCAGGATTCGTCAAAATTCACAGGATTCACACTGGGCAAAATTAACTGCCATGGTCGCAGACTCTCATAAAAAATTTCATATCGCCATTATGCAAATGACCGAAGCAGCAGAGAAGAACGACTTGCCGGCCATGATTACACTGTATCATGAAAAAGCACTGCCCCAATCCATTGCATTCAGAAAAGGATTACAGGAAATCAGCAGGCAATTAAAAGCACAGCAACAGAAACTCTTCGGTTCCGATAGCCGATGAGACTTGCTGTTTTTGCAGATATCCATGCCAATCTCGAAGCCCTGCAAGCAGTGGTCAAGGATTTTCAGGATCAGCAGATCGATAGATATATCTGCCTGGGCGACCTCATTGGCTATGGTGCCAATCCCAATGAATGTATCGATCTGGTCCGGTCACTGCCCAAGGTTATTGTTGTTTTAGGCAATCATGATGCGGCAGTCACCTGGGAAACAACACCTTACGGCATGAGCAAAGCAGCACAGCAGGCGATTTTTTGGAGTATGGAAACACTGACCGAAAAAAATTTATCTTTCATAAGAAATCTTGAACCGACAAGGGTCATGGGAAATATGATCTTTTCCCATGCGAACCCTTACAATCCAAAGGCCTGGCGCTATGTGAACTCCCGGAAATATGCCGCACGGACCTTCGCCGGAACAGCACAGCAGCTGGCCTTTATTGGTCACACCCATAAACCCATGGTTATCACCCGTAAAAACTTTTTCCAGATGTCCTTTGAAGAACCGGATTCCACAACGATATTTACCACCACTTCCAGGAATCGACAGATTTACAATTGCGGCAGCGTGGGACAACCGCGTGACGGTCTCCCCTTAGCCTGTTACCTTATTTATGACACTCGCCTGCAACAACTGACGTACCGCCGGATCCCATTTGACCACCAGAGTGCGGCAAAAAAAATTCTCGAAGCGGGACTGCCTGCCCACCTGGCAAATCGCCTTGCAACAGGGAGATAGTGCATGAATTTGTCCTTTGAAAAGATCAATCTTCGCAAAAAATTTCTCATCCTGTCATCGATCATCATGGTGATCTTTGCCTTTATCCTTTCCGGCATCTATTACGGCTATATGAAGAAAGTAGTGATACAGGATGCGCTGGAAAAATCGAAACTGATTCTTCAGGAAGTTGAAGCAATCCGGGACTATGTCATTCTAGAACTCCGCCCTAAAATGTATGAACTCCATGGTGAAGAAGATTTTATCCTGGAGGCCATGTCGACAACATATGTCAGTATGAGGATCATGCGATTATTTCAGAAAAAAATGGAAGGTTACAACTATCGCCGAGTTTCCCAGAATCCTCACAACCCTGAGAATGCGACAAACGAGTGGGAAGATGAAATGTTTGACTGGTTTGAAGTCGACAAAAAAAGATCTCTGTGGCAGGGACAGGTTGACAGTGAAACAGGTGCAGCGTTTGTTAGCATCATTCCCGATTACATCAAAAAAGAATGCCTGGCCTGCCACGGCGATGCCAAAGATGCTCCCGCTGCACTCATAGACAGGTATGGAGATTTTGGTGGTTTTCGTTTTACCGAAGGAGATCTGGCCGGTCTAAATTCTATCTCCATTCCTCTCTCCAAACCATTATCCCGTCTGGGGACGCTCACGGGTGTAATATTTTTAATTACCCTCGGCAGTTCACTTCTACTGCTCCTTGTTGTCAATATTCTTTTTGATAAACTTGTAGTCTCACGACTGGCCTGGATAGTCGATTCTTTCCAGGATAATCAAAAACAAACCAGCCCGAATCTGCAGGTCCTCCCTAATGCACATGATGAACTCGATACCCTTCATGCCTCTTTTCTACAGCTCAACCGGTATGTACGGTCGGCACGGCGGGGTGACTCTCTCCAGCCAAATTTTGTCGACCAATATGCGGTTGGCAACCCGGTTACGGGTGGGGTTATGTCCTGGGTTTACCAGGGCATTCATAGCGAAACCCAGGAAGATGTTTTGCTGAAGATCCCGCATAACAACCTCTATGTTAATCCTCTTTACAGGGCATGCCTACAGACGGAGCTCAAAATCATGCAGTCCTGCAACCACCGAAATCTGATTAAGGTAAAAGATCGAATTGAGGATGTGCTGGTTTTACAAAATCTGCAGGGTACTGGAATTATGAGCAGTAAGGGTGATTACGACAACGGAAGCAGAGTAAAAATTTTCACTCACCTCTTTGATCTTGTTGCTTATTTACATACGAACGGCATTGTTCATCATGATTTACGGCCTGGTATTTTTTTTATTATTGAAGATGGCTCACCAATAATGATTGACCTTGGCCTTGCCCACTGGCACAAATTACCCGATACTCTTTTTGATTCCGGTATTGGGCCTCAGGGTGATTTTCGATATATGGCCCCTGAACAGATAAAAGGAACAAGGGGCGACTCGCGTAGCGATCTTTATTCACTTGGAGTGATGCTTTTTAATGTTTATACAGGGGGGTTCCCATACAGCAGTGGATCGCGCACGGTTAACTCAAAGCAGGAATGGCTCAAAATGAAAGGCACAGTCGCACAAAATATTGCCGGCCATGAAGTATTATCAACAACAGGACTCGGTCGTATTATCCAGAAAGCGACTGCCTATGATATACGGGAAAGATACCAGTGGGTTGAAGACATGCGTAATGACTTCAATGAGGATGCATGACAGCAAACGAACAGCAAAAAAACCAGGAACAAGTCAAATATACCAGCCTGCAGACTAAATTTCTTTTAGGACTTGCAGCTATTCTTATCTTCTTTTCAGCTCTTGCCTCAATAACCATTTATTACTTCCAAAAAAAGTCCCTGGAAGACGAAGCTTACCAGAAGTCGGAACTAGTTATGATGGCCATGGCCGCAAATCGCAGCTACGTCAGGGAAGTATTGCGACCTAAAATGTATGAGCAGCTGGATCATGATGATTTTATGCTCGAAGCTATGTCATCATCCTATGTCAGCAGAAATGTGATGGAGCGCTTCAACGAAAATCTCTACGATTTCGTCTATCGCCGAGTAGCCATCAATGCACGTAATCCTGATTACGAAGCTGATGAGCAAGAAATTGAAATGATAAACTATTTTGCAGAAAATCCTGCAATTGAGGAGTGGCAGGGCATCATTGAAAAGGAAAACAAACGCTACTTTATGCGGTATCGACCTGTATACTCTCAAGCATCATGCAAACATTGTCATGGAAAACCGGAAGATTCTCCTAAGGAAATAATTGAGATGTATGGAGATACACGAGGTTTTTACAGAGAAGTCAGCGATGTTTACGGTGTTATCAGCGTTGGTTTGCCGGTGGATTTGAGTCTGCAGAAAATTAAAGAAATTGCCATCACTGTTTTCGCAGGAGTTCTTCCTTCCATAGCCTTTCTGTATGGAATCATCAGCATTTTTTTCAATAAAGTCATTGCCCAGAACCTCAATAACCTGTTGAACATTTTCCGAACCAGTCTTAAGGATGAAGAAAGAAAACCAATATCGACCGGCCCGGACCCGGTTGATGAAATCAGCGAACTCACAGAAGTTGCCAGGCAAATGGCCCGGGATTTACAAAAGAATCGGGAACAACTTGAGCGATCTGCCGCCAAGATCCTCCAAAGCAAAGAACTGCTGCAGTCGGTCTTTGATGGAATTACCGACCCGGTTGTTCTTATCGATCATCAAGGAAAAATTAAGAATGTCAACAAGGCATTTCTCGATCGATATTCAGTTACCCTTGACCAGATTACTGAGCATTCTATTGCCACCCTCCCCTTTTCCGGTCAATGTCCTTTGATCGAGTGTAAAGATATTCTCCAATCCTTGCCGGATAAACCAATCAGCCGTCAGATGAACATGGAAAACGGGGAAATCTTTCTTATATATTTTTATCCAATTCAGGATGAACAAAACAATACCAGGAGTATTGTCTGCTATGTAAAAGATATAACCGACCAGAAAAAGCTGGAACAGAAAATCCAGCAAACAGAGAAGATTGTCTCCCTGGGACAGCTTGCAGCCGGTGTAGCCCATGAGATCAATAATCCGCTTGGAATTATTCTCTGCCACATTGATCTCATCAAAGATGATCCGACTCTTTCCGAAGAGGCCAGAGCCGATCTTGATACTATTGAAAAACATGCCGGTAATTGCCGGACCATTATCGCCGACCTGCTTAATTTTTCCCGGCAGCATAAATCTATCAAGGAGCTTTCATCGATAAACTCTATAGCTCAGGAGGTGGTGCAAATCGCGGCAAACCAGTTTCAACAGCAGAATATCACTGTTGACCTCGACCTTGATACCACGATACCAATGATCAGTGTCGATGTGGACAAAATGAAACAGGTCATTTTTAACCTGCTGTTAAACAGTGCCCAGGCAATTGAAGAAAATGGCTATATATTAGTGGCGACAAGGTATGATCAAGTGAATCAATTAATCACTGTTACTGTGAACGATAATGGCTGCGGCATTCTTTCCGATACGGCCGACAAAATATTCGATCCGTTTTTCACTACCAAAGTTCCCGGCAAGGGAACCGGTCTCGGCCTGTCTGTAAGTTATGGTATAATCAAGGATCATGACGGAGAAATTTCGGTAGAAAGCGTGCCAGGCAAGGGTTCTCGCTTCACCATAACTCTCCACGCTTAAGAGGATATTTATGGCAAAAGATTGTTTGCTTATAATTGAAGATGAACAGGACATGCGAAACGGACTCAAGAGAATGTTGAGCCGTAATTTTGATGATCTTGATATTCTGACCGCCCCAGATGCCGAAAACGGTTTACTTCAGATCAAGGAATTCTCCGTCGACCTTGTTTTGCTCGATATAAAAATGCCCGGCATGAGCGGTTTGGAACTTTTAGAACGGCTCAGCACAACCGCACCCTGGCTGACGGTGATCATGATGACCGGCTTCGGCAGTATTGAAACCGCCGTGGAAGCAATCAAACTTGGAGCTTATGATTTTATTACCAAACCGTTTGCTAAAGATGATATTTGCCGGATTATCCACAAGGGATTAGAGCGAAAACGTTTAATCCAGGAAAACTTTTTTTTGAAACAAAAGGTCGGCGACATGGCCGGCTTGACTGATTTCATCGGTCAGTCCGGTCCGATGCGTAAATTTCTGAGTCACCTGAAAACAGTAGCCAGGTCGAACTACACTACCCTGGTCCGCGGTGAGTCCGGAACAGGAAAGGAACTGACGGCACGCGCTCTGCATAATCTCAGCGCAAGACGTGATAAACCGCTGGTCATGGTCAACTGCCCTGCCATTCCCGAGCACCTTCTGGAAAGCGAGCTTTTTGGTCATGTCCGGGGAGCATTTACCGGTGCAAACCATGACCAGGGCGGTCTTTTTGCCGAAGCCGACGGCGGTACTATCTGCCTGGATGAAGTTGGCGACCTGCCGATAACGGTACAGAGCAAATTGCTCAGGGTGCTGCAGGAGCAGGAAATTAAACCTCTGGGCGACAACAAAACCAGGAAAATAGATGTCCGGGTTACGGCACTCACCAACCTTGATCTTGAAGAGATGATCAGGCAGAGAAAGTTCCGTGAAGACCTTTTTTACCGGCTCAATGTGGTTTCCCTCAAAACACCGACACTCAGTGAAATTGTTGATGACATTCCCCTGCTCGTCAATCATTTCACCAGTCAGGTTTGTCATGAGCTTGACGTCCCGAAGAAACACTTCAACCAGCGGGCAGTCAATGTTTTGATGCAGAGGTCCTGGCCCGGCAATGTCCGTGAATTACAAAATGTCGTCCGCAGGGCGGTGATGTTCTGCATGACGGATATTATAGATGTCGCCGATTTGCAAATCATGGATGCTCCTGTCACCAGAAATAGTGCAGATTCAGGAACTCATGACCTGAATCTGGCCAATGAAATTGTTGAATACAAAGTTGCCAAGGAGCAGGCAGTAGATGACTTCACTATTGACTATGTATTGCGACTGCTGAAAAAAACCGGAGGAAATGTTTCACAGGCCGCTGAGATATCAGGACTTACCAGAACTGCACTGCAGAAAATCATGCGGCGGCGCAATATAAATGCAGATGAATATCGCTCAAGATCCGACCGGGAAATCTAAAAAACAACACACCGTGATATTTATAGTGCCAGAGGCCCAAAGAGTTTCATCTGTCCCGTTATCCAATCAATCCGGCTGTTTATATATGGACTCGGTGGGGTTGCCCTGTACTCGCGGGGATTTGGCAAAATAGCGGCAATGGCTGCCGCCTGCCTTTTTGAAAGATCTTTGGCGCTCTTGTCATAATAATGACGAGAAGCTGCTTCAGCTCCATAAATTCCGTTACCCATTTCAATACTGTTCAGATAAACCTCTAGAATACGCTTTTTACTCCAGCCTACCTCAATCAGAAGAGTAAAATATACCTCCAGACCTTTGCGGACCCAGCTTCTATCCGGCCACAGAAAAACATTCTTAGCGGTTTGCTGGGATATTGTGCTGGCCCCTCGCAGTCTTTTAGTGCTGTTTTGGGAGTTTAAAGAAGTCTTTACCGATTCTTCTATAGCCTTTACGTCAAATCCAAAATGATTCAAGAAATTCTGGTCTTCACTGCAAATCACAGCCAGCGACAGATTTTTAGAAATTTTATCAATAGAGACCCAACGGTGTTCCCATTGAAGTTTTTTACCTTCAGAAAGTTGTTCTATGGAGCGAATCAACATCAGTGGTGTCACATAGACTGGAACAAACCTGAACAACAGGACAAAACCGATGGACAAAGCCAGGAATGCCACGGCTGTTTTCCATAAAAACCGATAAATCTTGTTAGTTGCCTTTTTTCTCATTTTTCAGGAAGAAGAAACTCAATGCAAATGAAGAGTTTTTACGACGCCATCAGGAGGTAAAGGCCTCTTTGAGGTGATAACTCTGCGCCTGGTTCTTTAACAAAAAATCAAACCAACCGGTTATTGACTTGTTTTTCAAAGACACTCCAAAACCTTTCCAGCTGGATTGTAAATCCGGCAGGGTGTTTTGAACTGCCATAAGGATATCATCATCGCCAAGCGCATTCGGGTTGCAGCAATAAAACGACAGAACATCAGCGAGCTGGATGATATGGGCAAAACCCTTCTCCCTGACAGCCTCTCCAGGGCGATGATGGTAGGCGACCGCTGTGATCAGGTTTTCCGGAAAGAGCCATTTCCTCAGCAGCTGCCCTCCTAACATATCATGAGTGAAAGAAAACATCTGCAGTTCTTCATTGAGCTGTTCCTCATTGCTTAATGCGGTCATCCAATGTTCCGGTGCATAGTCACCGGCAAAGGTCTCAAGCATGATCAGTTTGCCGATATCATGAATAAGTCCTCCCATAAATGCAATGTCCGGAGCAATATGCTGATCTCGGGCAATTACTTTGGCAGCCATGCCGCAAACAAAAGAATGCATCCAGAACCTGTCGACAAAAGGTTTGTGCCGTTTGACCAATATGCTGAAGGAATTTATAAAGGCTTTGGCCAGAGCGATTCTCTGTACTTCGTTGAAGCCCAGAGCTACCACGGCCATTTTTAACGAATCAATCTTTCGGGGACGACCGAACAGAACAGAGTTGGCAATTTTGAGAACTGTGAGGCATAAAGATTGGTCATAATGGAGAGTTTCCACGACATCCTTTACAGAACACTCAGGATCGTTGGTAACTTTCATTAATCTTGTCACGCTTATAGGAAGAACAGGAAAAGAATCGATATATTGGGTGATAAGTTCAGATCTTGAGGTTTCCATGTGCTGATTTTTGAAGAGGTTCCTTAAAAGAGGCTGCTAGCTTGGCAATATGAGTTCATCTGACCTGAGTCATTACAGGTATCTCATTTCAAAGATTACACCAACTAAGACTTATAGCCTATAAGAATCATCTTTTCCTGTTTTACCAATGTTGAACCTCTTGAAAAATAGATATATTCTGAAAATCAACACAATGTTCATGAATGCATGTTAGGCGGCTCGCCGCCCTATTGGAGAAGATGGAAGCATTGGTTTATTCGGCGGATCTTCATGATCATCCTGGGCACTGACAGTTGCCGGGGCTGTTAAGTCCAGCATCATTCCAACTTTCAATAGTGCTTCCCGTAATGCAGTGTTAATCGGCAGGCGCGCTGTTCCCAAAGCAGGATGCAGGGTAGTTATACGCAAACCTGCATCGACAAAAAGCGGCATTGGAGAACGAGGATGATCGATTGTAATAGTGGAACCACAAATTTCGGTTCTCTCTTTCATAATCCCGCACATTGCCAGTTGAGGGATTCCTTCACGATCCCGGTTGCCGGCAAAACCAAAGAGACGACAGACCACCGCCCTGTGTTGATACTGAGTGCAACCCCATCGAGCCGTGGCAGTATAATCCGCACGATAAAGAACACAATGACGATCATGATCGTTTTTCAAAAGTCGTTTAAGGATGAGTTCAGCCTGAAGGGAACGAAACAGCTCGAATGCGAGGGGAATACATTCAAGCACTGTTGCCTCAACCTTTTCAGACGAACAGCAATGGCCGCATCCCTCTGGACAGGAGAGTCCCGTTCGGGCAGCAAATCCGGCAACTGCCGTATCCAAAATCTTATACACCTCCAGAACCTGAAACTCCAATTCCTGCAGCATAAATATGTAGTTATCGCCTTGTAGATTGTGAAAACAGCCCCGAAGAATTCGGGAAAAATGACCAACACAGAGTATCTGTGAAGGCGAAGAGAATTATCTGATTCCAGCAAAAAACACAAGAGCGATCTTAACTACAGTAGAGATTTACGAAATTGCCATGTAACGTTTCACAGCACAGCATCATTAAACAGGCAATATAAAATCATCGCCTGCAAACTGGATATTTTCCGCTGTCGGACACATAGGAGCAACAGCGTGCGCGCCGCCGCAATCCGGACATTTTCCCAGATAAGTTTCAAGAATAAACATGGTTTTGCACCCCTGACACACTGTTTCAATTGGACCCCGTGAAATCTTCTGGTCTCTCACAGCACCGCCATGGGCATGATAGACAAATTCAACCAGTTCTTTTCCTTTAGAAAAAGGTCCGCTATTACTGTTACTTCCGCACCCACATCCTGACATATCGTACTCCTTCATTCAAATTTGAGCTTTGATTATCAGCATCTGAACCCCGCAGATAATCGATTCTATAAAACCCAAAATAGAACAAACACCAGCAAACAGCATTGATGTAAGTCAAAGTCTCAAAAATAGATGAAGGAAATGTATTACGACACCATCAAGTGTTAACAGGTTGAATGAAAAAGCCCCCCGACCGCCATGCCCTTTTCAGCATAGTCATTGTAGAGCTGTATGGCTTTTTTGGTGTCGGCGACAACCACTTCTATGGATTGCTCTTTTAGGTCATCGACTATATTTTTGGGCACTTTGAGCATCTTCATTCTGCCGGTAGTTAAAATCACGACCCGGCAGCCATTGTTGATCAACTCCTCTACATCACCCTGCTGAATGCCCCTGCCATGACCGGTTCCATATTCCGCCCAATCCCACGACCTGCCGCCGCCCGGCCAGAGTTTAACGTCCTTGGCGCGGCCAATAATCTCAACTTCCATTTCTCCCCAGCCGGAGGAAATAATCCGGGGTGAAGGGTCAGTTACATGTTCCATTTTTTCCTCCTTCCGCAGTGTCAAAATGTCAATAATGCCTATATCCTTGTATGTTATCCCCATTTAATACCCCCTCGGGGGTGTTTTCTTGGGACAGATTTTCTATAGGACAAAATATAAAGACTTTTCGATACCTCGCAACCTGCTCTCCCTGCTCAGCCAGTATTTTCAACACTTTTCTCTTTCTCAGCCACCTCCTCAATAATCTCCAGAAAAGCACGAAGCGTTGGCGATTCGTCAGCCGGCCGCCAAATCACTGCCATATCCGTGGTTGGTGCGGGCTTTTTCAAAGACCGGTAAACAACGCCTGTGCGCTGCAGACTCCTCAGGGAAGCAGGCAAAATCGACACACCCATGCCACCCGCAATGAGACTCACGATGGTCGGTGTTGTCCGGGCCTCCTGAACGATCTTCGGAGAAAATCCTGCCAGGGCGCAGATCTGAATACACTGATCATAAAATCCAGGCGCAACATGCCGTGGAATCTGTATAAACGATTCTTCGGCAAGCTCCTCTATCGCAATGTCCTCTTTTCGGCTCAGAGGGTTAGCCTCCGGAAGCGCAACCATCAAATCCTCCCGCCAGATAACCCGCATGACCATTGTCTCGGCATCATGAACGGGGGGACGCACCAAACCAACGTCGATCCTGTTAACCTGCAACGCTTCTACTTGCTCTTCACTGGAGAGGTCCTGCAGGAGAAGCGATACACCTGGAAAACGGCTGCGCATCAAGCTGAAGATGGAAGGGACTTTGCCATAGACGGCTGAGCTGACGAATCCCACCGACAATTGGCCGATTTCGCCACGGGCAGCCCGTTGGGCTACACGAATGGCGTGTTCTGCCTGGGCAATACTTTTTCTTGCTTCGTCCAGAAAGAGTTTACCCGCAGCGGTGAGCACCACCTGCCGCTTCGTCCGCTTCAGCAAGATCACCCCAATTTCTTCTTCCAACTGTTTGATCTGTAGGCTCAAGGGCGGTTGGGACATAACCAGCCGTTTGGCGGCACGCCCGAAGTGCAACTCCTCGGCTACTGCAATAAAATATTTGAGATGTCTGAGTTCCATAATGATTAATAGCTTTTGAGTATCAATAGTTAATTAATAATATATTGGACATCTTTATGTGGCAATATTAATCTGCTCCATACTCTCTCAGACAAAACAAAAGAATGGTTTGAGAGTCATAAAGTTTCACAAGGTTAAATCCATTGGCACTGTAATCGGAGTATTTTATGTTTAGAATTTCAGCAGCAAGACATCCTGTACTGGAAACGGTTGGAGCAGGATCACGGGAGACTCCCATCGGCAGCCGGGCAGGCGTCCTTATAGCATTATTTGTTACCGGCTACGCCACCTTTGTCAGTCTTTACGTTACACAACCTCTGCTGCCCAGGTTCCGTGAGGTTTTTAATGCCTCCGAACTGATGGTCAGCCTGACGGTGAGCGCTCCGGTACTGGCAGTAGCCCTTGTAGCGCCTCTGATCGGTTTGTTGGCCGATGCACTTGGAAGAAAACGAGTCATCATTGCCGCCATGCTGGGTCTCACCTTGCCGACGCTAATGGCCGCTACAGCGACCAGCCTGAATCAGCTTATTATGTGGCGGTTTCTGCAGGGACTCTTTATCCCTGGAATAATTGCCGTAGCTATGGCCTATATCAGTGAGGAGTCCCCGCGTCAGGCCGTCGGTTATACTATGGCAACGTACGTCACCGGTACGGTTGTGGGAGGATTTTCCGGACGATTCATTGCCGGTCTCTGCGCGACCCATTATACCTGGCCTGTCGCCTTTTTCTTTATCGGCGCCATCACACTTACCGGGTGTCTCATTACCCTGTGGTTTCTTCCACGTTCAACAAAATTTGTCCGACAGGTTGGTGCAACGGTATCACTTGCCTCTTTGCATACGCACTTGAAAAATCCACAGCTGCTCGCCACCTATGCCATCGGGTTTAATGTTTTGTTTTGCCAGGTTGGGTCTTTTACCTATATCAATTTCTATTTGGCCGATAAACCTTTTCTGCTCGGCCCAGCTGCTCTGGGAACAATATTCACCGTTTATCTTATTGGCGCAGTCATAACACCGGTTGCAGGAAAAATTCTGGACCGGATCGGCTACCGCCGGACATTGGGTATCGCCGTCGGAATTATCATCACGGGTATGCTTTTGACCCTGATTCGCTCGCTGCCGATGATAATCCTGGGGCTGACGATGGCATCAACCGGTGTCTTTGCCTGCCAGGCAGCAGCATCAAGCTATGTTGGAAAAGCTGCCGGTAAGGCTCGCTCCTCTGCAGCAGGCCTTTACGTGGCGTTCTATTATTTCGGAGGAGTACTCGGTTCAATCCTTCCGGGTTTTTTCTGGAAGACAGCCGGATGGACTGGTTGTGTGGTGCTAATTCTCTTTATGCAGGCAGTAATTCTTCTGCTTGCCAGAAAACTTTGGAAAGATTGAGAAGAGGAAACTAATCTTCCTTCTTCTCCAGATCCAAATGGTGGTTTATGTCAATACAGTCGATGACACTTTGGGCAGCAGGGCAAAGCTCGATATAATTATCGAAACTCTCAAGCGCCGATGCCCGCTGGTGATCCGGGAGTTTGAGCAAATACCTGACATCGATACGGGTAATTTTCAGGGTACCGTTTACCTCTTCAATATCGCCGGTAACCGATGCCATAAAGCGATCCTTAAAAGTTCTGATTTTTTTTCCAGCCATCACCGTGGCCAGTGTACCCATCATTCAACCTCCGACAGCACCTACAATATGGTCCAGAGTGGCGGCATGCTCCTCTTCCGGTGTAACATTATAAAATTTCTTAATTCCCCCATGAACACCATAATATACGGGTTCAGCAAACCCTTCTATTTCAGCTTTTCTGGTGGGTCCTTTTTCACGAGTAATAGTAATTCGCGATTGATGAACAATCTTTCCCATGGCAACCTCCTTATTTTTACTGATGCGCCTCGCAAACCCAAAAATGAGCAGACGAGGAAAGTTATCGTCAGATTCATCATCGCAACACAGTACAATGGAGCTTAAGATGACCTTCTGATATTACCGGGCATTCGAGTTAATTTCTTGTTTATCGGTGTAATCGTACGTACCATGCGGTCCAACTTATACATTTTTCTGAATGTTCACAACGAGATTCAGGAAAAGACCTGACCACCGCAACCGCGCGCATCTCTCAAACAAAAAAATGCACGACCAGCCCGCCTGCCAGCCACACGTAGGCAATCATGGCTAGGCCAAAAAGGATCTTTTCCGATGTCTTCTTTCCTATCATGCCTGGTGACATACCTTGTTTTATTTTCCACCCTAGAAAAAAAAGGCTTCCCAGCAGGAAGATCATGTTCAGAAAGAATGTGTAATCGATCGCAAAAAATTTCCGTTCAATGACGCTTTTTGCTGAAGAAGAATCCGGAATGAGGCCTGTGAGCGCGAAACCGTAATGCATAACCAGAGAGGTGCTCACTAGAACCAGCAAAAAAACCCCGAGGATATAAAAAGTCATTTTCCAGCCGTAATATTTCGCCTGGATGCGCAATACTGGAAAAACCACCAGATCACTAAATATAAAAGCCATAACCCCGGCAAAAGCTACCCCGTTGCTAAAAAGCACCGCTGCAAGGGGGATATTGCCCATGGAACCGATAAAGGTGAAAAACGCAGCCAGGGGACCAACTATTGTCTGGACCAGGACTTGCCAAAAGGCAGGATCCTCGCTTCCAGAACCCACAAACAGAGTCTGGAAAAAACTTTTGGGAACAAAGACGGCGATGATGCCGGCTACGGTAAATCCGATGGTCACATCCTTCCAGACCATCATCCATTCCATGACATACCGTCCGGCGACTTTACTCCAACCTTCTTTGGAGCGGATAAGCCTTCTCCAGTCGGGAATTTCTTTTTCTTCTCCTTCTTCCGCCTCCTCACGGGCATGCTCTCTTGCCTTTTCGATCATTTTTTTCGGACCCGTCAGTTTGACAATCAGCCACATGAAAAGGATGAGAAGAATCCCTCCAAGATACTCTCCTACCACAAACTGCCAGGAGAGAAAGATAGCGATGATGATCCCGAGCTCAACTACCAGGTTGGTTGACGACAAGAGAAAGGCAAGCGCGGGTATCAATCCGGCTCCTTTGGTAAACAGCGACCGGGTAGTGGCAAGAGCGGCAAAGCTGCAGGAACTCGAAATAAATCCAAAAAAGGTAGCCAGCGCAACGCTTTTTGATCCTGCCTCGCCCATAGTCCGGTGCATCCGTTCACGGGTAACGAAAACCTGGATCATCGAGCTTATCAGGTATCCCAAACCAAAAGCCCAGAATGCCATCCAGAAAAGCCCCAGGGTAGTCATCGACGCTTTGCCGTACAGCTGCAGAAAATCATCCATTTCAATCCTCCACTCGATAGTTTTTTGTGTGATTTGCTCAAAACATGCAATATTCACACCAAAATCTGCAGGTGGTTCTTCTGAACATATTGGAAATTTCACGGTCTGCGTCTAAAACTTACTCTTCTGTCCATGTTTGTTTTCCTCAAACAAAAGCTCTCGATTTATAATCGTTGACCTCCGCCGGAACTTATACATATCCCAGTTAGCCGGACTAAATCTTGTCAAACAGGACACAGGAATGAGGACATTTATTCTTTGCTGAGAAAATTCGAACAAAACCGATCATTTTGGACAAGTGTGCCATGTGGCACATTTATTGTTAGTTTTGACGGTATATATGCATTGCAATACTTATAAAAATCATCAGCCAGAAGGAGAATTGATATGGCAAGAGTCGCAATTAACGGATTGGGAAGAATCGGTAGAGCTACTTTAAAGATCGTTCTGGACACTCCTGAACTTGAACTGATCGGAATGAACGACCTGCTGCCGCCGGACAATCTGGCCTATTTATTGAAATATGACTCCGTTTATGGCCGCTACGACAGGAAGGTAAATGCCAGCGAGAGAAGCATCACAGTAGACGGAAAAGAATACCGTATTTTCAATGAAAAAGACCCCGCGAAACTTCCCTGGGCCGAGCTGGAAGTTGATATCGTTTTTGAATGCACAGGAATATTCCGGGAAAAAGCTGCCATGGAAAAGCATCTGCAGGCTGGTGCCAAGCATGTGATCCTCTCAGCACCCGAAAAGACTGGTGAAGTTGAATCCGTGGTTCATGGTGTAAACAAACCAGAGGGAAACCCGCAGTTAATTTCCTGTGCGAGCTGCACAACCAACTGCATCACCCCGGTCGTTGAAATTATAGGGAGAAGAATCGGTATAAAAAAAGCCACAATGACCACCATCCACGCTTATACATCAAGCCAGTCAATAGTAGACGGACCGAGAAACAAATGGAGACGTGGCCGCGCCGGGGCCCTCAATTTTGTGCCGACGTCAACCGGGGCAGCTAAAGCCACGATTAAATCGCTTCCTCAATACAGCGGCAAATTTAATGGTGTTGCCGTACGCGGCCCTGTTCCTGTTGGTTCAATCGCCGACATCGTTATTGTCACCCAACGTGATACCGACGTAAATGAAGTCAACTCCATATTTAAAGAAGAGTCCCGGAACGAGCGTTATCTTGGAATTGTCGGGGTAGCCGAGGATCCGCTCGTTTCATCGGATATTGTCGGAGATGCGCATGCTTCCATTATCGATCCCAGCATGACGCAGGTAGTGGACGGTGATCTTGTTAAGATTATGAGCTGGTATGATAATGAATGGGGATATAGTGCCCAAATGGTTAGGGAAGCTATTAGAATATCAAAAGAAGCACAATAAATCGACGATCAGAATGAGTGGAATACGTTTTCCGCATGACGAAAGGGAACAAGGGTGATTCGCGTTTAAGCACAAGAGGTTTTTGCTCTGGAGAATGCCTATGCTTTGCACCATAAATACATTGGGAAGAACAGCGATTTTTCTTTCATTCTTCTTGGGGTTTCAAATCCTTGCTGGAATACCCGCCCAGGCTTCGACGGAACCACAGACTTTGGTGGAGGCCACCAAGCTTCTCAATAGATCGGTGAGGTTTGTTGAACGCGATAGAACCGGAGAGATCAACGAACTCTACATGGATCCAGCAACTGGATCGTTTCCATTTTGCATGATGTCCTTTGAATTCTTTATGAATATTATCGAAAAGAGGTATATCCTTTCCATAGCTTGGCACCATATATTCTGAAAATCGACCTGCTGCATATCTCAGACGCCTGCCAGTTTCGGCAATACCGCAGCGGCAAAACTTAAAACAAAAAAGAACCCGCACATATCAGTGACAGTGGTCAGAAGCGGACTTGAGACCAAGGCGGGATCAAGTTTAAATCGCTTCAGAATAAGCGGCAGCATACCACCGAGACAAACAGAAACCAGTGTGTTTGCTGCCAGTGCCCCGCCCACCACCACTCCCAACCAGGCATTACCTTTCCAAATATACGCAATACCTCCAAGCAGCAGACCAAGTACCAGACCATTGATTATCCCCACCCGAGCCTCCTTGGCGAGCACCCAGAGAAGCTCGCCTGGTCGCACCAGCCCTAGCGCAAGTTCACGCATCGATACCGCCACAGCCTGGTTGCCGGAACAACCGCTCATATCACTGACCATCGGCAGAAAAACGGCAAGGGTTATAACGGTTGCCAGTGTATCCTGATACCTGACAATAACACTTGCGGCTATTATATTGAGTACGATGTTCATACTCAACCAGGAGAGACGCCGGCCGGAACGCGACAGCAGCCCCATTGTCCTGAATTCTTCACCACCTATAATACCGCTCAAGCGCAGAAAGGTGCGTGTCCCCTGCTTGCTAATCTCCTCCTCCACGGCAGACGGCAGTACGATTCCAATCAGGCGATTTTCATCATCCACCACCGGCACACCAAAGAAATCATGCTCCTTAAAAAAGACCTCCAGCTCCTTTAATGCGGCCTTATCAGAAACGCTCAACGGAGAAGGAATCATTAACTCCGCAAGCCGAGTACTCCGCTTGGGAAACAGCAAATCATGCATGCGGAGCACACCGGTCAGTTTGCCGGAATCATCCACCACGAAAAAATACTGAACATGGAAATCAACATATTCCTCACGATTATCCTGTAGATCATCAAGTACGTCCTGAATGGTATTGTCTGCCTGGTAGGCGAGAAACTCAGAGATCATCAAACCGCCTGCGCAGTCAGAATCATATTTGAGCAGCATTCGCGCTTCCTTGGCATCCTCTTGATCCATTTTGTCGAGAATGGCTTCACTTGCATCCTTGTCCATCTCGCTTAAAACATCGACAAGATAATCGGAGTCCAGCTCTTCCATAATTGCTGCCGCCCGCTCGCTGTCCATTTCCTCAACGAGTTCGGCAGCCTGCACTTCCGGTATGTCTTCTATTATCTCAGCCGCGTCTTCGGGGCTCAGCATAGCAAGAAGGCGCAGCTGATCTTCAGATGTCAGTCGTGATATGGCATATGCTCTTTGCGGGGGACTGAGAGTGTCAAGATGACGAGTAAGTTCAGTAACATCGCCATCGTTTATATATTTCCTGAGCGTTTCCCATGAAGTAATCGGAGTATGCATATCGACCTCTGATATGAGTTGCAAATGAGGGTTATTTAGGGAGAAAGAAGGAGCGGGCAGTATCTCTCTACAGCGAACGCTTCAATAAAGTGGCCATAGGTAGGCACTTTTAGAGTGATGCTCTAGAAAATCGGTTTCCTGACGGAAACCTCTCCAGCATGTTGATCAGACTATACTTTTCTGAACGATCTGGCAAGATTGTTTCGAAAGGTTCAACAGCTGTTTCCAAAAATTTTTCAAGGATTGGTGTTCCTCTCGATTTGTTCTTCCCCGCAACAACCAAAGACGAGCTATCCCGCATTTATCATGGACATAGTGCTCAGCACCGCTAAGGTCATAAGGATTTCGCCAGGGAATGGAACCGGGGAAGAATCTGCTCATAGAAGGTTTTCCATCCCCGGTACAAAGGACTAAATTTGGAAATAAACGGGATCGGCTAGTACATTACCCACTGCCGAAAGCATTAACAAGTTGCGCAATGATTTTTGCCGGATCGGAGAAATCCAGTGTTATCCTCTCATGATATTCTTTACCGCCTCGTCGATAAGTGACACTCGCTTCAATCTTATGCATTTCAAGGACACCGAGGGCTGTAGCAAAACTAATAGATTCGACTTGCGGCACCGCATCATCGATGCCATTCTTGATGTCACGATAAACTTCACCCAACAGTTTTTCCCTTGCGGGAATTTGGTCATAAAGGATTTGGGTTCTGATCAGAGCGCCATTTGCGTCGGGCAGTTTATCTATCCAGTCAACACACTGTTGCAATTTATTGAGTTGATTTTCGTCCATCAGCTTTCGGGTATAGATGGTCACCCGGCGTGTATAATAAACAGGATATCGAATCAACCCTTTCTTTTTCCATCTTACGGAGGGTATGCCTACCGTAATGTTCAAGGTGTTGTGTTCTATAATATCCTGCAATGCATCCTTCAATTTTTCCCGGATAGTCTTATCGGCAGCATTTTTAGCGATATCCCGCAACGTTGCCAGTCTCTTTATATATGCTTTCGCCTGGTTGCGGGCCGAGGCACGTCCCGGCCTCTTCCAACCGGTGGTATTGGCTTCGATATTTTTATTTATCGCAGCAATGATTCCATCGCACAAGGGGGGCAACCAGTTACGTAAACCGGCAATGCTGAGTTCCAACGAATCCACGGCCCCAAGGGCATTCTGCAAATCGTTGTAGACCCGGTCCACTGTTTCCTCCGCGATCGATTTTGCCAGCGCCTTGATATTGCCTGTAAAAGCTTCCTGCAGAGCCATATCAGGTTTTAATTCGACAGTTGCGGTAAACAATTTATCGCCGCCGTCACCGGGGACCTGAATATGCACATCGCCATCCAGTCCAGCCAGCTGCCAGGCAAAGACGATAACCATACCATCACGGTCAAACTGAACCGAGGCACCGATGCCCTCACTCGGGCCATCCACTCCATGTCCCCAGGCCGCTTTTCCATTCAGAAGTAAGCCCTGCTTACCGACAATGAACAATCCCGTAAACGAAAAACTCGGCCCCAATTCAATGGTAATTATCACTTCCAGGCTTGTATCGGTCACGGTAACCACTCCGCTTGAGGCAATCAGCGGCTGGTCATGCCAGAAAATACCCGTACTTCCTTTGATGGTGACTTTTTTTTCATTCGCCCGGATTGTTCCGGCAATTCTTAGAGCAAGTGCCCCACCGATTTCACCGCTGAGACGAAAGCCTGTCTCAAAGCCGCCCCGGCCTGTTACGGCCATGCCAAACTCGGTACGCAACCCGGCAATATTACCGATCCCGGTATGTCCCATCAGTAAAATGATGAAGCCTTTACTAAAGCTGCTGTCTGATTCCTGTTGGGGCAAGGATTCCAACACACCATTATCAAAAGATACCGGCAGCTTCTCGTTCTGTTGAGAGGCAGGGATCACTCTATCAATAAACTCCTGCTCAGTGGTGATACACCAACTCATTCCGATAACCAGTGGTCCGAAATGAATCTCCTCACTGCCGACCCGTATCCATTCGCCCTTATATTCCAGTGGAATCGCGGTAATTGCATATCCCGCATTTCCCGTTTTGAGAAAATCGAGAAAGAGCGCGACACTGTCACCAACAGACAAGGTCGGCAGTGCATGCTGCAGCCCCAGAATTTTACCGCCAAGGTATTGAGGCAGAGTAATGAAATTCTTACCGATTGTCAGTTCGAGTTTCAGGGTTTTGCCGAAACCTTCATTTTGTAGAAGATAGTCAGGATTTTTGAAAAATTGGATCAGCTCACTGAACAGGCTGATGGTTTTAAAGATGTCGAGTTGCGGATCCGGATAGGACCAGCGGGCCTGGATATTGAAACCGAGAATATCACGATAGTCGAGGCCAAGATCGGTAAAAAATAAAGGAATCAGCACTGGAAATGCTGTCGGCAGCACAAATTGGGTATTATGAAGAGTATAGTGATTGGCAATGTTCTTTTCGCCGAGTGCCAATGCCCCGATAAGTGACACCATATCAAACCGGTCAATGTGCCCGTCGAACTCAATCAATGCCAGCGACCCGCCCATCTTCTGGCCAAACGAAAGACCGCCTAGCGACATACCCACTAATTCCGGAATCCCAAGCATCAGCGGAAACAGAAATTTTAAGGGAGGATCATCGGCCAGTGTACGCAGCGTAAGTGACGTGCCGCCACCAGTGGAATCAATGAAAATATCCATGAGCATCGATTCCGGAATGCGAATCTTAAGATACTCCTGCAATCGGGTCGGCAACCGGTCCATGACCTTTTCAACCGCATCAAACAACTGATTCAGGAGTGCAGAGGCTTTGCTGTCGAGTCGGCCAAGCACTTCGTCACCAAGCAATGCTTTCATCTCACGGCTAAAATTATCTCCGGTCAAATCGACATCCTTGAGCGGAATGGAGCTGGGAATAACTTTTGTGAGTGCACTCGGAAAACCGCATTTTTCCAGCAGAAATCTGACAGGCTGCAAAGGCAAATTAAGAGGCGTGAGTCGATTAAAGCCGC
>JBARUR010000059.1:0-14770 GCA_049645845.1 Desulforhopalus sp.
GTGATGTACCGATCCTGGTCCAGAACGCCCAGATCCCCGGAATGGAACCAGCCTCCGTTCATAGCTGCCTCGGTCTTGTCGGGATCCTTGAAGTACATGGTCATTGCATGGGGACCCCGTCCGCAAATCTCTCCCGGCACGTCCACGGCGGTAACTTCGTTGCCGTTTTCATCTTCAATTCTCGACTCCATATGCAGCCCGCCCATGCCTGCCGCGCCGATCTTGCTCAAGGCGTCTTCGGCTTTCAGGATGGTGTGATAAGGAGCCAGTTCGGTCTGGCCATAATAGTTGTAGACTCCTGCTCTGGGAAATTTTTCCAGGAGTTCCTTAAGAATTTCCCGTGGCATTATGGAAGCGCCGTAATAACATTTCACCAGGCTGGACAGATCATACCGTTTAAAGTCCGGGTGTCGGAGCATGCCGATCCAGACTGTTGGCGGAGCAAAGAACATAGTCGCTTTCCAGGTTTCGATGGCGGCAAGGATTTTGCCGATATCCGGGCTCATCAGGATGTTGGTGCCGCCGAGCCAGAAAATCGGGTTCAGGAAAACGTCCCGCTGGGCGCAATGGTAAATGGGCAGCGCGTTGATGTTGATATCGGCATGATCGTATTTGCCGTCGATTATGCAGCCCATATACTGGGCAATGAGGGACTGGTTGCTGATGATCACCCCCTTTGGCAGGGATTCGGTACCGCTGGTATAGGTCATCTGTACCGGATCTTCAATACGCAGGATAACATCGGGTTCTGTTGCCGGAGTCTGAGAGTACCAGGCGTTGAAGTCGATAAATTCAGCAGGAGCAGGAGTTCCGGCTCCCTGATCGGACCAGATCAGGTGTTTTACCTTGGGGATCTTGTCCAGCACTGTATTCACATTGTCATAAAGATTGTCTTCCACGATAAACACAGTGCTTTCGGAATGGTTGAGACAATAGGCGATGTCGTCGCCTTTTAAAAGATAATTGACAGCCAGGTAAATGGCGCCGATCTTGGCGCAGCCCAGCCAGGTCAGGACATGATGATGGGTATTATGGGCGAGGATAGCCACACGGTCATATTTTTTAACTCCCAGCTCGGTAAGGGCATTCGCCACCTGATTGCACTGGTCTTCGAGCTGGCTATAGGTCAGGCTGATATCTCCATAAACCAGGGCTGTCTTATCAGGATAATGATAGCGGGTCCTGCGGATCATATCGGCAATGACCCATCTGTTGACCCGGTTGTTCCGGTTCATGATAAAATCGATATTTTCCGGGCTGATGGTACTGTACCGAAGCTTGTCTTTTTCCGATAGCGGTTCATACATCATGGTATTGCCCTCCAGGAAAAATAATTGAGATTGCTGGTCGGGGATCGTCCCGATCCTTATCCGGATATCCGGCCTATATCATTTCAAGAGCTCATGCCATAGATACTCTTTCAATGTCTTTGATTACCTGCGACGCAGGATGGTTAGGCTCCCATGCGGCGCATGGGAGCCAGGAGGTGGCGCGGTGGACCAGTTGTTTCTCCTGATGCCTCTGGTTTCTAGCTTCCGGCTTCTGGTTGCCTACAGCATTGCCCCTGGCTCCCATGTGTTTTTCTGGTTGCTCCGGTGCCCATGCGCCGCATGGGTACTTCTTTTTGATGCGTTGCATCGGCCTTATATCATTTCTATCGCACACGCCATGGATACTCCCCCACCACCACACAGAGTCGCAAGGCCAATTGATTTTCCTCGATTTTTCATGCCATACATCAAGGTTACCAAAATCCTGGCGCCGGTTGAGCCAACTGGATGGCCCAGACCGATGCCGGATCCGTTGACGTTAGTGATCTCGCGATTGAGGCCCAGCTCTTTTTCGCAGCCAAGATATTGGGCGGCAAAGGCTTCGTTTACCTCGATCAGCTCAAAATCGTCGAGAGTTAAGCCGGAGGAGTTGAGGAGATTATGCACCGCCGGGACCGGTGACAGCCCCATTACCGACGGATGGCAGGCACCTCTGGCAACAGCCTTGATCCTGGCAATTGGTTTTACACCCAGTTCTTTTGCCTTGTCTGCCGACATTATGATCATGCCTGTTGAGCCATCATTGATACCGCTGGAATTGCCGGCGGTCACGGTGCCGATTTCCGGCACAAAGGCTTGTGGCAGTTTGGTGAGCATCTCCATGGTCATACCGGGCCGAAAATGTTCGTCTTTGTCAAAGACAAGAGGTGCTTTTTTCCGCTGGGGAACTTCCACCGGAACAATTTCGTCTGCAAAGGACCCGTCTTTGGTGGCTCGTTCCACCTCGTTATGGCTGCGCAGGGCAACTTCGTCCATCTCTTCCCTGGTGATGCCAAGATGCTGGGCGATGAATTCGGCCGTATGCCCCATGATATAAGGTTTACCGACGAACATGCTGAGCGGGGGTTTGGTAGCGTCAACCGGCCCGTCTTCGGGATGAGGGATGATATGGGAGCCGCAATGGAGGGCGTGGATCAGGTTGTCGACAAAGGACTGGTCTTGAAGACGGCAGCCCCATCTTGCCGCCGGAACTGAGTAAGGGACGCTGGACATATGCTCGGTGCCGCCGGCAAGAATGATGTCTGCCATTCCGGCCTGGATCATGGCCATGCCTGAGATGACAGCCTCCATTCCCGAAATGCAGACCCGGTTTATGGTGACGGAAGTAACGGTTTCAGGAATTCCGGCCAGCAGGGATCCGACCCTGGTGACATTGAGGGTGTCTGGTGATTCCATACAACAGCCATAGCGAATATCGTCGATCAGTACCGGATCGATACCGGCCCGCCGGATGGCTTCTTTCATGGTGATGCTTGCCAGGATGGCACCGTTCAAATCACGAAGGGTTCCGCCGAATGCGCCGATTGCGGTCCTGCATCCGGATACGATGACAACTTCTTTCATAATTTTGATCCTTTAAAATGAGTGGTGAAACACCTGTTTAAAATGCATTGTTATGAAACCTGAATATTTTTAATCCCGCTAAAAAGTAAATCCGTTATAACTCTTGCAGCTTCATTGGTGGAGACCGTTTCATTAAAAATTGCTCGATTCAGGCACGAATGTTCAATGGTGCCGAAAATTGCGTTACGAATATATGATGCGGGGATATTGTCCCGAATTTCGCCGTCCGCTATACCCTCATTGATGATATCTATGATCATCCGATTGAACTGCCGGACCAGTGCGTAAGCGTCACTCTTAAAATATTCTTCTGAATTTCTTACTTCGAGAAGGATAATCCTGGCAAAGACCCGATGGTTTGCATACCGCTCGATGCAGGACCAGATAATTTTTTTCAGTTTATTCAGAGCGCCGTCGATGCCCTGCAGATCGCGATCAATCTGTACCAGGAATTGTTCGTAATGTTCCCTCAAAACGTGATGCAGCAGATCGCGTTTATCTTTGAAATATTTATAGATCAACCCTTCGGTGACTCCTGCTGTGACCGCAATTTCCGAAATGGTGATAGATTCGAAAGTTCGGTTATCCAGCAGGGCTCTCATGGCATTGATAATTTTCAGTTTACCGGGTGGACTGTTTACAGCGGGGATATTCATAGCATGTCCAAAGGTTTCTACAATTATGGTTAATATAATTTACTTAAGAAAAACACTCTCCATGACTCTTTTATACTGAGAAAAATAGCGAAAAATAATTTTAAAACACTGCCGGGCAGCAGAGTAAATAATATTTACTTACTTCTTTTCAACCTGTCAATAGTGGGATAACCCCAACTTATTCCGGCAGTAAACCAGAGAAGCCCCCATACCTTTCTCAACATATCGATTTTTTCTATAGGTTGTTGCAAAAAATCTATTTGTCCCAAAAGATCTTATGCATACTTTTTGCCAATGACAGTAAGTGAAACATCACGTCTGAATGAGGCAAAAATGGACATTGCAGAAAAAGAACTAGGAAGAGTAAAGATTATTTTTAATGGTGAAAACAAACTTGTTACCATTGCTGGAACCTCTGATAAATTCGAATGTATAGGAGTAGGAACTGATGCTGCAGTTTTCCGTTTTATACACCAACCGCATCTGGCTTTTAAAGTATATAGTGATGAAAAAATTGATAAGATTGCTAAAGAAACAGAAGTTTATTTAAAACTGGGACGATCAGAATATTTCCCCCAATATCACGGCAGAGGATCAAATTACCTGATACTGAGCTATGAGGAGGGAATAACTCTTTACGACTGCCTTTTAAATGGCATCCATATACCGGAACAGGCAATTGAAGATGTAGAAAACGCGCGAGATTTTGCCTTTAAAAAAGGATTAAACCCCAGAGATATTCATTTAAAAAACATTCTTCTTCACAAAGGCAGAGCTAAAATTCTTGATGTTTCTGAATACATCAAACCGGGAAATGACAAAAGGTGGGAATATTTGAAAGAAGGATATTATGAATATTACAGCATAATCGATGGAAAAGCTCTACCCCACTGGATAATAGAAACTGTCAGAAAATGGTATAACCAGAAACAAAAAGATCAGACTGATACTTTTAAGGTCCAAAATTTTGTTAAAGAAATTGTCGGTCTTTTCAGAATCTGACACCGGAATGCGGCGCATCTGGTGGTGAGATCCCATGCGGCGCATGGGATCAAGGATAAGGATAATACTGAATTCTTTTTACGACGACATTAAAGCTGCATCGCCTTTAAGAAGAGGATATTGTTTTCAAGATGGACATGCTTATGAAGATCATCCTCGAACTCCTTCAGTTTCCGGTACGTGACTGTGAAGGTATTGCAGACATCATCGGGTATGGCATATCCCTTGGCCAGGTGACGGATTTTATGAACTGCATCCCCAACTATCTCATGTTCCTGAATAAGAGTTTCCAGGGAACTTCTGACCTTTTCCAGATCATCGGCTGAAGGTGCGCTGCCTGTCTTTCCGGCTGCCTCTATTCTTTTCAGAGCCGGGAAGAACTCTTCCTCCTCTGTTTTCAGATGGTCCATTAAATCAACTGCAATTTTATCGAATATTGATGCAATCTCTATTACTTCAGGATGATGAGCACCATGAACGGAGGCGATCTTGCGGGTATATCCGGTAATCTGCCCGGTGTTTTCCTTTAAATAGGTATGGTGGACATTAATTATATAATCAATGAGAAAGGACAGATCCCAGGAAGCATAGTCCTGGCTTCGATCGATTTTTTCTTTCTTTACAGCTTCTATTTCTTCTGCAAGTATTGCAGGATCGATTCCTTTTTCCCGGCAACCGGCTTTGAGTGTGACGTTGCCGCCACAACAATAATCAATACCGTGGTTCTCAAAGACCTGCGCTGTACGGTAATCTTCTGCTACAATCTCGCCGATTGATTTATCCGATAGCTTGCCTGCTTCAGTCATTTTGTTCACCTTTTATTTTATATAAGACAATGTGGGGAGAAGACTGGTTCAAACGTCTTTCCTCATCTTCTCCCCTTGGTTGCTTAACCCGCCTGGACTGATGAAAAATACGGGTTAGTGTTCGTCGTGACCTCCAGCTCCTTTTATCACTCCATGAATTCCTTCAGCAAAGTGAGTAAACTGGACATACGCCTCGACATACTCACGCCCAAGTTCAACACTTTTGCCAGCTTGTTTGCCTGCATCCATCACATTGTTAAATCGAGTTGTTAATCCATTCTTTAACGCATTATTCAGGACATTTGCCAGCTGATCTACAGAACCGTTTCCTATAGCTTTATCTGCTAAGGCAACCGCGGGATCAATGGATGAATTGGGTTTTAAACCTGTATAAGGAGCACCCTCGCCCGCCCTGTGGATGCGGACCAGTGTTTCAAAAAAGTGTGTGTCGGCGAGATTTTTCGCTTCATCGCCCAGCTGCCTTACCGCCAAAGTATGTGTGTAGACAGCGTTGATGTTATCTTCTTCGTCTTCCGAAACCCATTTTAAAACCGGAGTGATATCACCTGTCAGAAGAGCTTGCCGGGCATCAGCCACGACAGGTCCATCCAGTGTATCGCAGTGAGCGAGTGCAGTGCCGGCATTTCCCATAACAAAAAATACCACTAATGCGATTATTGCTCCCGGCAGTTTTATAGTTGATAAGGTAAATACTTTTCTCATTACAATCTCCATTCACTTATTATTTGGTTATAATCGTTTCAGTCATCCATCAGATTGGCGGAGCTATAGTCACCAGGATTCTCATTTGAGTTTTGGCTCTTACGCCATGGGGTTCCCGGATTTGTGAAATAAGGATATCGCCTTGTGTGGCCGGTAGTTCTGTGTCCCCCTCACCTAGAAAATATCCATCTCCCTCCAGAACCTGGATTGACAGTTCGCCATCCAGATCATGGGAATGGACCGGGAAGGTGACGCCTTCATCAAGGTTGAAATTGACTATTTTAAAACTTGGAGAATCTTCTACCAGGAAGAATCGCTTCATTGCTCCGGGAGTGAATTCGTTCGTATCTTTTAATTTTAAAATTTTCATGATTTCTCCTTTTGGGTTTGCTGTTTGTCAGCCTGTGTGGATCTGTTATTGTTATTCTTTTCCTGCTTTTAGTGCTGCAACAGATATGCCAATTATTTATTTATATTATTTCAAAGAGTTAGGAATGATGTTAACATTTTCACAACACATCAATGTTGCGATCTGTATAACAGTGTTGTTAAATTGGTAACCATGGATAAACTACATACTCTTACGGCCATAGCCGTCGACCTTACAGCAGTAATGAGCGCGAAAGATCGTTATCAGCGATTATTGGACGCGCTGCACCGCGCCATTCCTTACGATGCGGCGACTCTTTTACGTGTTCAGGGAGACAAGCTCACTCCAATCGCTTCGAAGGGTTTGACGCCGGATGCGATGGGACGTGTCTATACCAGGAGTGAACATCCTCGTTTGGATCTGATCTGTAACTCTACTGTACCTCTAGTCTTTGCTGCCGACAGCCCTCTCCCCGACCCTTTTGACGGCATGCTCGTCTCTGATCCTGAGGCGTTGCATCACATCCATGCCTGTCTTGGCTGTCCGCTCTATGTCAATGATAACCTGGTTGGAGTTCTTACCGCCGATTCTCTTGAGATTGGTGCTTTTGACGATCTTCCCAAAGAATATTTACAGACCATCGGTTCAATGGCCGGCGCCCAGATGCAGGTTGCTGATTTGCTGCAGGCTCTTGAGGAAAAGGCTGAGCGGCAGGGCCAGATTGCATCGGATTTGATGCAGGATGTGGCTAATCAGAGAGGTTGGGAAATTCTTGGCAAAAGCCCGGTCATTGAGGAAATGAGGCGGGAAATCGAGCTTGTTGCTAAATCCGGCTATACTGTTCTCGTTCTTGGCGAAACAGGCGTGGGAAAGGAGCTGGCTATCAGAGCCATTCACCGGCTTTCGAATCGAAGTGATAAGGCCATGCTTTATCTCAATTGTGCAGCACTTCCTGACTCGCTTGCCGAAAGTGAGCTTTTTGGTCATGTTAAAGGATCGTTTACAGGGGCAAGCGGTGATCGGGCCGGAAAATTTGAACTTGCCGATGGCGGGACGCTTTTTCTGGATGAAATCGGTGAGCTGTCCCTTGAGATCCAGGCCAAAATCTTACGGGTCATTCAAGAAGGTGAAATACAGCGAATTGGCTCTGAAAAAATGCTGCATGCTGATGTTCGTTTACTGGCAGCGACGAATAGGAACCTTGAAACAGAAGTGAGTGCAGGTCGATTCCGGGCCGATCTTTATCACCGGCTTAACGTCTATCCTATAAGAGTTCCGGCACTCCGTGAGCGAAAGGAGGATATTGCAATTCTTGCCGGATTTTTTGTTACGCAGGCCAAAAAGCGACTTGGTTTGGGTGAAATACGGATAAGCGAGGCCGCTTTGCAGCTGCTGAATCGTTACAGTTGGCCGGGTAATGTCCGTGAGCTGGAGAATATATTGTCGAGAGCAGTGTTGAAAGCATCACAGGGGGCAAACCATGAACAACATCTAAAAATACAGCCCGAGCATTTGGCCGGAGATCTCGGATCAGCGCTTTACGTGCATCCGGCGCCCGAGTATGAAGCTCCCGCTCAGTCAAAGGAGAGCCTTTCATTTCGTGATGAGGTCAAATCATTTCAAATACAACTTATACAATCGGCCCTGGACCGCAACGATGGAAATTGGGCTGCTGCAGCTCGCCAGCTCGATATGCACCGCAGCAATCTTCATAACCTTGCGACCCGTCTGGGTGTACGGGATAAGAAAGATTCTTCCTGATTAGTCAATCACAACAATATTTCAGTCGAAGGCTGCGTATAAGGGGCGGGTTCTAAACCTGTCCTTTTGCAGAACAGTTCTCCAGGTATCACCGAATAATTGTCAAGAGATTCGATCATATAGCAAGTACACACCTCGGATGGGCGGGTTTAGAACCGCGCCCCTACATCCTTGTAGTACCGGTCTCTCAAAATTTAATCCTTAGAATATCAAGTATATGCCTCCGGTTAATTTAATCGAGCGCCTCGATTTAAAACAAAATCACTTCATTGTCCAGTGAACTTAACTGGCTTGGACTATTGAAAACGGCAATTTGGATCATAATCGCCATCGCCGGGCCTTTGTTGATCTTCTGTCCGTCTGATCGAAACCTTTTCCTTCGAATTGACCTTCTCCTCATTCGCCAATATATTTCATTATGTTCAAAGAGGAGAATGGAATCGACAGTAAGATAATCGCCAAAAACACGAGCCCATGGATTGTCCCAGGCATCTCAGATATGTATCCGATGATACTCCCGGCTTAACCCGCAAAAAAAGAGGGAGAGGATTCACCTATTTTGATGTTGAGGGTATTAAAATCAGCTCAGCCACTATCCTTGAACGTATCAAAAATCTGGGGATACCACCGGCATGGACAAAAGTGTGGATATGTCCTCTGGCCAATGGACACCTTCAATGCACCGGAAATGATGTCAAAAATCGCAAACAATATATTTATCACGTGGATTGGGTGACCTACCGAAAAAACGGAAAATTCGGAAAGCTTGCTTCTTTCGGTGAACTTCTGCCGATAATACGGGAAACCGTCGATAAAGACATGAGAAAGCGGGGCTGGCCAAGAGAAAAGGTGCTGGCGCTGGTGGTATATCTTATGGACAGATATTATTTCAGGGTCGGCCAGCAAAGATATGCCAGGGAGAATAACTCGTATGGCATTGCCACCCTTCGCAGAAAACACCTCCGCGAGCAGACAAATTCTCTCACCATTAAATATGTCGGCAAATCCGGAAAGCTCCGGCGCGTCGATATTGATGACCGAAGTATCATCAGAAAAATCAAGCAGCTCTCGGAATTGCCCGGTTATGAAATTTTCAAGTATCATAACGGCAATAATCAACTCCAGTCGATAGATGCCTCGGATATTAACGAATATCTGAGAGAAATTACCGGTGCTGAAATCACTGCCAAAGATTTTCGAACCTGGGGCGGCACAAAGCTGTCCCTTGCTTACTATGATGACGTATGCGACGAACTGAGAAATCATAACACCCGGAAATTCGAGACCGCGCTGATCCGCAAGGTTGCCGAAAATCTAGGGAACACTGTAGCTGTATGCAGAGAATATTATATCCATCCAAAGGTGCTGCATTTTTTAGTACAACATTACAATGAAGGCAAAAGACAATTGCCAATCGATGAAAACACAGAAAAAGACATCGTTGAGCAATATTTACTGGAACTTCTGACCGAGCCGCAAATTTAGGGTCTAAGGTATGTATTTCCTGTGACCAGAAAGTGATGCAGGACCGCTTTAGAACCCGCCCTCACCTGTGAATAAAACTAAATATTTTCGGAACGTTGCAGAATATTTTCTTTTCAAAACCAGAATTTTAAACCTGCGACAAAGGAAGTAACATTGGTGTCTTCACCTTCTGCCTCCGCCAGATTTTCTGTCTCGCCAATTTTTCTGTGCCATGATACACCGATATAAGGCGCAAATTCCCGGCGTATTTCATAACGCAGCCGAAGCCCAATTTCGATGTCCGTGAATCCCTGACCAACGCCATACTCTTCGACCTCCTGGAAAGCAAAACCGGTTTCAAGACGCGGCTGGAGAATAAGCCTCTGGCTCAGCAGTATGTCATATTCGGCTTCAAGGGTGATGGAGACATCTCCATCTTCGCTCAGGTAAGCAGTGGTTTCCATCTCAAACCAATATGGCGCCAATCCCTGAATTCCAAAGGCGGCGAATGTTCGATCGGGATCAGGCTTAAAATCGTGCCGAATACCCATCTGCAGGTCCCAAAATGAGGCAATATTGCGACTATAAAGCAGCTCTGCTTCAGCCTCTTCAACTTTATCGTCATCTATCAGCCAGGTCCCTTCACTCTTGAACCATATCTTATTAAAATCGGTACCGGCCCAGGCCTGCACATCCCACAGCATAATATCTTTTCCTTCCCCACTTTGATATTCGAGCCGATCACCAATAAAAATGGCAAAAATCTCATTGTCATGGACGAACTGGATTCCATAGTTTTCCTGCGGTCCCTCATGCGGATCATCGGCATATTTACGAATCCCCTCCCCCACCTGCGGGTCGGTCTGCACTTCCTTATACCCGGTCGGATATCCGCGGTCTTCCGGATCGGCAAAAGAACCTTCTTCGCATAAGCCTTTTGAGGTGAGACTCATGAAAATAAAAAAAGACACCAGCAATTTAGAATTCATTCAAAGACCTCCTTATCAAGCAACCCGTACGACCTGAGCCATACCTGCTTCCATGTGGTAAAGCAGGTGGCAATGGAAAGCCCAGTCACCTTTTTCTATCGGAGTGATCAAAACGGAAAGAACTTCGCCCGGTTTGGTTAAGATCGTGTGTTTGAAGGGCAGTTTCTCTGCGCCATTTTCAAGCTGCATCCACATTCCATGCAGATGGATAGGATGTTCCATCATGGTATGGTTGACAAGAAAGAGCCGCAGTCGTTCGTTGTAACGAAAAAGATACGGGCCGGGATGTTCGGTAAATTTCTTGCCGTCAAAAGAAAATGTATAGCGTTCCATGTTGGCGGTTATATTAATGGTCATCTCACGATCGACAACTTCTGAATAGGGCTGCGGTTCCGTCGAAATCAGATCATCATAGGTCAACACCCTCCAACCGTCATTGCCCAGACCAATACCCGGTTGATCCAGACGATATTTGGGGTTCATGATCACCATCACCACATTTGATTTTTCCTTCTCGGGTTTAAAAGGCTTAGGTCCGTTGGGTCCGGGTATTCGAGGATCCTCCAGTTGCTGCTGTTGTTCATTATGCTTCATCTTTTGTTTCGTGTTTTTCATCTGGTGTCCGTCATGGCTCATCTTGCCGCTCATGCCGGTGAGGCTGTCGTCCATTGCTCCCATGCCGATGTCATCGAGAGTTCTCACAGGACGGGGGCGGAGCTCCGGCAGAGGCGCCACCAGACCCGGTTCAGGGGAAAGAGTCCCCCGTGTATAGCCGCTGCGATCCAACGATTCGGCAAAAATAGTAAAAGCACGGTCTTCTTTGGGCCGGACAAGAACATCATAGGTTTCTGCCACACCGATGCGGAACTCATGAACAGGTACAGGTCGAACCGCTTTGCCGTCAGCCATGACAATGTCCATGTCCAGACCGGGAATACGTACATCGAAAGTTGTCATTGTGGAAGCGTTGATAAACCGAAGCCGGACAGTCTCTCCCGGATTGAAGAGCGCAGTCCAATTCATGCCAGGCGAATGGCCATTCATTAGATAGGTGTAGGTATATGCAGTCACGTCTGCCAGGTCCACGGGGCTCATTCTCATCCTGCCCCAGGCCATGCGATCTGCAAGAGTATCGACGAAACCGCGTTGACCTACATCATCAAAAAAATCCGACATTGTGCGGCGCTGGAAATTATAGTAGTGGCCCTGGAGATTGATATGCCGGAAAATAGTATCAGGGTGTTCGAAAGACCAGTCGGACAGCACTATAACATGGTCCCGGTCATAGCTGAATGGTTCTCCATCTTTCGGATCGATGATTAATGGTCCATATGAACCGGTTTGTTCCTGAAAAGCAGAATGACTGTGGTACCAATAGGTGCCCGCCTGTTTTACCCGATATTTATATTCGTAGGTTTCATTGGGCTGGATACCGTCAAAGTTCACTCCTGGCACACCATCCATCCGAAACGGAACCAGGATGCCGTGCCAGTGGATAGAGCTATGTGCAACGTCCATCATCAGGTTTGTTACATTAAGAGTGACATCATCTCCCTCCCGTAAATGCACCAGCGGTCCGGGGACCGAGCCGTTAATAGCGGTTGCGGTTCCTGAACGTCCATCAATCTGTATTGGCATATAATCAATTGACAGGTCGTACCGACTTCTGGAAGCATTCTGCACGATACCGGCACTTGCGGTATTTGCCCATGTCGGCAAAGGCAGGGTGAAGTCCAACGCCGTCAGGAAAATCCCGGCACTGCCCGCCTGTATAAACTCGCGCCTACTGAACTTCTTATTGTCTATCATGAAGTTCTCCTTTCAAGTTCTCAATAAACATTTACCAGCACCCCATAGCGCAACGATCAGACCGCCGTGCATAGGCAAACTATAGCCCCTGTCGGCCTGCTGGTCCGCCTCTGGAGCACTGGTCAACGTTTACAGGTCTATACGAACATTTTACTATCCAGGTTCTCAAAGTATTCAGTTTCCTAATAAGATCCAAATATTTGTTATCAAGAAATATGCCAATATTGAAGAACTCGGACACTTTCAAAAAACGGGTGGACTACACAACAAGAAAACACCTAACTTTTTTAAAGTGCTGTTGTATATGTTTAATCTTAAGCTAGCAAACCCATGACAACAGGAAATTCAGGCTGGGTCCTATCCATTGGGATTTGTCCTATTTAACAGGACAATGATAGAGGCACAGCAAGTCATCGTCAATAACTCTCATCCCCATGCCGTCCGTTCTCTATTTCTTAGCGACTATCCTACGCCACAACACTTTTTCAGGCATTATGCGAGCGTCGTTTGGCACATTATCTGCAATTCATTTTCAAAATCTCAATTTCCAAATATTCCGATAAATCCTTCACATGGAGGAAATACAAAAGATCCGATTAATCAAACTCAAAAGGAGCTGCATATGAAAGCTATTGTATTCCATAAAATTGGAGATATCCGGCTGGATGATGTTCCGGAACCGAAAATCGCCCAAACGACAGATGCCATTGTTCGCCTGACTTCAAGCGCTATCTGTGGCACCGACCTCCACATGGTCAGGGGGACGATGCCCGGGATGGTGCCAGGAACTGTGCTCGGCCATGAAGGGGTAGGCGTAGTGGAAGAGATAGGCAAAAACGTCCGAAACCTAAAAAAGGGCGATAGGATCGTCATTCCATCGACTATTGCCTGCGGCAACTGCTCTTACTGCCGGGCAGGCTATTATTCCCAATGCGATAATGCCAATCCAAATGGGCCTCGGGCCGGGACTGCTTTTTTCGGAGGACCAAAAATGACCGGTCCTTTTAATGGGCTGCAGGCGGAGTATGCACGAATACCCTATGCGAATATAGGGCCGGTAAAAATCCCGGATCATATGAGTGACGATGCAGCTATTCTGCTTTCGGATATTTTTCCGACCGGTTACTATGGTGCGGAAATGGCCGAGATTAAGCCTGGTGACGTTGTTCTGGTATATGGCTGCGGTCCCGTCGGACTTTTCACTATTCTTTCGGCCTTCCTGATGGGGGCTGGCAGGGTAATAGCCGTAGACCGATTGCCCTCACGCCTGGAGCGCGCCCGTCTGCTTGGAGCTGAGGCTGTTAATTTTGATGAAGAAGACCCCGTGGAAGTAGTGCTGGGACTGACCGCCGGTATTGGAGCGGATCGTATTGTCGATGCAGTTGGGATGGATGCCGAACCACCAAGCAAAGGTCCGGCGGCGGAAGCGGCACGGAAGCGACAGGAAGAATTCCACCTGCAGCTCAAATCTGCAGCACCCGAAGCTCATAGAGAAGGCAAGCACTGGAAAGCCGGTCAGGCGCCCTCTCTGGCGTTGGACTGGGCCCTGCAGAGTGTTGCCAAAGCGGGAACACTCTCAGTTATTGGAGCATATCCGATGACATCGCATTTCTTTCCATGGGGCGAGGCAATGAACCGCAATATGACCATCAAGGCCGGCAATTGTCCGCACCGCCGCTATCTGCCGCATCTCGTTGAGTTAGTTTCTTCAGGCGCGGTGGATCCAATGGCAGTTCTTTCCCATGAAATGCCTTTCGAATCAGCTCTTGAGGCGTATAAGAAATTTGATCATCGCGAGGAAGGATGGATTAAGGTTGAGCTCAGGCCATAGCAATACGGCGGACCATGAAGGGCGGGTTTAGAACCCGCCCCTACCCCTGAATCTATATTGTTTTTTTGGGAGGGGGGAGAGAGCTACACATTGTGGTGACATACGCACCAGCCTAGGTCATGTTTGGTTTACCTTTTACCAAGGATTGCAAAGCAGCAGCATTTTTCGTAATTCAGCTGCTAAATCCTTGGACTCCGGACTCATGAACTCTGAACTTCCATCATTTTGCATTTTACTTTCGTTTAAATTGATGTCTTCCTGGGAATCTTGCCGATTTGCATCTGCGTCAAATTTCTTATTCCCATCTTCCTGCCAGGAAGGAGCAATTCCATAATAACTCTGCAGGTCACGCTGGAACTCGTCGGAATTCAAATCCCCCACTCTCGGGGCTCCTTCAAGTTTGTTTTCATCAAATGCCAAAACTATCTTATTCTGAGCGAAACATAAAGCTTCCAGCGGTACGGC
>JBARUR010000060.1:0-2373 GCA_049645845.1 Desulforhopalus sp.
AATTCCCACCGTGTAGGGCTTTCTCCAGGTTTTGGCCATCATTCTCTTGGATTTCGACTTGTTAGATCACCCCAGTGAAACGAGATAATCATAACGGAAAATCTGGAGGAATCATGAAGAAAAAATACATTATCTCATTTTTTTTCCCGCTTACCCTGCTGCTCCTCTTTTTAACCGTTTCAATAGGTGACACAGCCTATAATGAAACTGATGCCCATCTGGGTTTTATCGGCGCTGAAACTTGCAAGGAATGTCATGAAGAACAATATAACAGCTACGCAAAATCAGTACATTCTAAAGAATCTATAAAAGGCCCCCAGGCACAGGATGCTTGTGAAACCTGTCACGGACCAGGAGCAATGCATGTCGAAAAAGGTGGAGGTCGTGATGTCGACATCTTCACCTTCGATAAGGATGTCGATCCTCAGGAAAAGTCGTCAAAATGTCTTGTTTGCCATCATAACACTCCGGATATGGATTTATGGGACTTCGGAGCCCATAAACGAAACGACGTATCCTGTGATTCCTGTCACGATCTTCATGTTGGCGGCAGACAAAAGCCCAATGAACCTGAGGTTTGTTTCGATTGTCATCGTAGTGTTAAAATTGACGCAAATAAACGTTCCCATCACCCGATCCTTGAAAACAAAGTGAGCTGCTCTTCCTGCCATTCCCCTCATGGCAGCCTCAGTCGAAGTTCTGTAAAAGCCGATGATACCAGGCAACTTTGTTTCAAGTGCCATGCAGATAAACGCGGTCCAACAGTATGGGAACATCCTCCTGTAGAGGAAAACTGCCAGACCTGCCATACAGCGCATGGAAGCATCCATGCGAAACTGCTGACCGAACGTATTCCTCAGCTTTGCCAGAATTGCCACGACTGGTCACGACATCCAGGCACGCCCTATGATAAAAACACGTCGTTCAGGAGTCGATGGGACTGCCTGCGTTGTCACAACTACATCCACGGCTCTAACTCACCGTCCGGCGGTGGTCGGCGCTTTACGCGATAAGGAGGAGAGATCATGATACTTAGGATTTATATACCTTTGGCCTTTCTGATAACCACTCCACTATTTGCTTTTGCCGAGGTTCAGGGAGATCTGACTCTCGGGCTGAGAACAACTCACTTTGCAAGTGATGAAAAAAGTTCAAAGTTTGATGAATACCGGGATATGAGTAACGGCCTGTTCGGGAATGCCAACCTGCTGTTTGACAGTGAAACTCATTTCGTCGGGCTGACCGTAGAAAATCCGGCTCTGGATGACCAGTTTTATGAATTGAGAGCCGGACAATTCGGGCTCGGCAAAGCACGCATCTATTTTGACGAACTCGAACACCAGCTTTCACGAGATGCACTGACACCTCTCACCGGTATTGGTTCCAACACCTTGATCGGTCCCGCGATCGTACCGCCGGTCTCCACTTGGACGCCTTTTGATTATAGCATTGAAAGGAAAGTTTATGGCGCTGAAGTAACTGTGGATCCACAACAAAACCCCTTTTACTTTAAAGCCACGGTAGAGCAGCAGCGTCATGAAGGTATAATGCCTTGGGGTGCGGCCATTTTTGATACGGGCAGTACCAATAGCATTAATTCGATCTTTGAGGTTCCCATGCCGGTTGATTACACCACCGACAATCTGTTATTTGAAAGCGGTTACCGGAGTAAGGAAACAACAGCAGTGCTCACTGCCGGTTACAGTGTTTTCAAAAATGACAACGACCTGCTCACGGTAGATGATGGAACATTCCTTAATGAAAAAAGCACACCGGCTGACAATTACAGTTATAACTTAGGCGGGAGGTTGGTCCAGCGACTGCCTATTGACACTATTGATAATGTTCTGGCTCTCAAAGTATCTTATAACCGAAATAAAAGTGAAGCGGACTGGAATGAATACACCCAGTTTGCCTTACCCTCGGCCGATGCAGATTTTGATGGCGACGTAGAATATATCCGCGGCAGCGCAGCGCTCACCACGCAATGGTCGGCTATACTTGATACCCGGCTGTTTTACAATTATGTCGACCGAAATAATGACTCCGAAGAGATCGTCTCTTTAGATAACGACCGGGTCAACTATCTGTTTGAATACGATAAACATGAAGCAGGGTTAAATGCCAATTATCGTTTCAATAAAACAAACAAACTTATGGGCGGTTACGAATTCAGCTATACCGACCGCAATCGGGAGGACGCCGACACGACGACAGATAACCTGATATTCGGTCAGGTAAAAAACACCTCCCTGGAATGGATGAGCGCCACTTTCCGACTGGAATATTTGAACCGTTCTTCCGATTCAGATTATGACGCGGAAACCCTTGAAGGTGACGGCCTAATTCATCTGTATTTCACACCTTTTGACT
>JBARUR010000061.1:0-2480 GCA_049645845.1 Desulforhopalus sp.
TGCTCGATAAGAAACGGAAGGATATGGAAGTAAGAGTCTCTGCGTTTAAGGCAGAATTACAGTCTGAGATCGATGAGATTGAAGATAAGTATGCAACTAAAACCGCGAATATAAAAAGCGCAGGTGCGATAGCTGATAAAATATCTCTTGAGCGAACTAGAGGAAAATCATGAACCATACACTTGAAAAAAAATGGTTATTACGTCTCTATGTTGCAGGGCAATCACCGCATTCGCAACTAGCGGTATCTAACCTGAAAGAAATCTGCAAAACATACCTTGACGATCAATATCATATTGAAGTGATTGATATACATAAGGAACCGCAACTGGCTGAAGGAGATGAGATCATTGCCGTCCCAACGCTGGTGCGTGCTTTACCAGAGCCTATTCGCAGAGTGATTGGTGATCTGTCTGACACAGCAAAAGTGCTTATCGGACTGCAGTTGAAGCCCATGACTCATTCAAAGGATTAGCGTAATGTCAGATCGGTCTGAACAATTTGCTCGTCAGCTTGAAGAGCTTACTGGACAACTTGAAAAGACAAAGACCTTACTGCATAACAGCCAGCAGAATTTTTATACCCTGGTTGAGAAAAACAGGTCCGGCATGCTTGTGGTGGATATGAATGGACAGGTCTTATTTGCCAATCCCGCCGCTTGTGATCTGCTTGATCGGCAGAACGATGAACTCATTGGCTCAACGTTTGGCATTCCATCGACTAAAGATTATACCGAGATGGAATTAATACGACCAGACAAAGGAATAGCAGTTGTCGAGATGAGCGTATCGCAAAGTGACTGGAAGGGCTCCCCTGTTTTTTTAGTGATGCTTCAGGATATAACCAAGCGAAAACGGGCCGAAGAAGCATTGAGAAATTCTGAAAGGTTTCTTAGGTCCACGGTTGACGGACTGACAGCCCATATCACGGTGCTCGATAATCGAGGTGTAATCATTCTCACCAACAAGGCATATCGCGATTTTGGGGCGCAGAACGGAATAGATCCAGGCACTGTTTCCGAGGGGACCAACTACCTCGCAGTCTGTGATGTAGCATCGGGCGAGCATTCCGAGGAAGCCACTCCCTTTGCCGAGGGCATTCGGGAGGTGCTTTCTGGCAAGCGCCAATCCTTCAAGTTAGAGTACCCGTGTCATTCACCTGATGAGGAACGGTGGTTTGTTGCGTATGTCACGCAACTTGCTGGTGAAGATCCTCGGCAGGTGATTGTCGCTCATCAGAACATCACCGAGCGCAAGCAGGCGGAAGAGGCGCGGGATAAACTTCAGGCCCAACTCACCCAGTTCGAGAAGGCTGAAAGCCTGAGCCGCATGGCCGGTGCTATCGCCCATCATTTCAACAACCAACTGGCGGTGGTGCTCGGCAATCTTGAGTTAGCTCTTGAGGGTATGCCACAGGATGCAGCAATGAGTGAAAACCTGACCTCTGCAATGCAAGGAGCCCAAAACGCTGCAGAGATAAGCGGCCATATGCTCACGTATCTCGGCCAGACAACCGACAGATACATATCGATGGATTTATCTGAGACCTGCCGTCAAAGCGTGTCATCTCTACAAGCTTCGGTTCCAAAAGAAATAGCTCTCAACGTTGACTTACTTACCCCTGGCCCCGTTGTTAGAGGAAATGCAAATCAGATACAACAGGTTCTGGTTAACTTGATTACCAATGCTTGGGAGGCTATGAACAATCAGCAGGGGAAAATTGACGTGATTGTAAAGACGCTTCCTCGGACTGATCCCCTCTCAATGTTCAGCTTCCCTCCTGACTGGAAGCCTGAAAATGAAACATTTGCCTGCCTGGAAGTCCGGGATACTGGTTGTGGAATTGAAGAGAAGGATATCGATAAGGTCTTCGACCCGTTTTTTTCAAGCAAATTTACCGGTCGTGGTCTTGGCCTGGCCTTAGTCCTTGGAATTATCAAAGCACATGGAGGCGCTGTGGCAGTGGACAGCGAAAAGGGGGTAGGGAGCAGTTTTAAAGTTTATTTACCAGTCGTGGCGGAATCAGTTGCACAAAAACCCGATGAAATGACCCATGCCACAGACATGAAAACAGGTGGTACGATACTGCTAGTCGAGGATGAGGAGATGATTCGCAACATGACGACATCCATGCTCACTCGTATGGGATTTAAGGTATTAGAAGCAATAGACGGCGTCGATGCAGTGGAAAAATTTCAGAAACACCAAGATAAAATCGATGTCGTCGTAAGTGATCTAACTATGCCACGTATGGATGGTTGGGAGACCCTGGCTGCATTACGCCGAATCCGTCCAGACCTCCCTGTAATAATGGTGAGCGGTCATGATGAGTCTATGGCAATTGCAGGGGACCACCTCGAATCTCCCCAGGCCTTTTTGCACAAGCCATATAAGAAATCGGAGTTAATAGAATCGCTGGCAAAAGCTATGTCCGGCTCAAATGTTGAATAAAACCAACTGAAGATTTTTACCGATAAGTCC
>JBARUR010000062.1:0-8583 GCA_049645845.1 Desulforhopalus sp.
AGTTCAGGCGGTGTCAGCTTCAAAGTTTTTGGTAGTGAACCATAGTAGTCTATGTTCACTGGCAAAATACTGCGGAAGATGGCGCCGCATGGACTGACCTTCGGTGAACATTGTGTTGAGTAAGAGAGAAAGTGAAACAATGTCGAAGCTCTTAAAAAAACGATATTATTCTGGAACTCAACACAATGTTCATGAGAAATGCGGGCTAGCTGTTTTTGCGAACTTATTGAATGCTAATGCTTATATAGTACAATTGAAAAACACTCAGGTAAAGTATAAAATTTGATATTATTACATTTCGAGCCATGGGATTCGTCATTTGTCAGCTTTGCTGAAAAACACTCGTATATATTGATATCTCGCACGCAATGATTATTTCTTGTTGCAATCGGTCAATTTTGGTGATTGTAAAGAGTCCTTTTTAACCATTCGGGATTTTCTATTGAAAGCTCTTGTTATTGATGAAAATAAAAATATCGCTGACGTGCTGTTGCGTGATGCGGCTCGCCTGGGAATCGAGATTCATTCCGCTGACACTATTGAGGCTGGTTTGCTCGCCTGCCAGGGAGATGGTGAAGGTTTTGATGTGGTCCTGATGAGAGATATTATTTCGGGACATGCCTCTTGCTTTGCCATTCAGGACTTCCGGTCAACTCCTCCGGCACCTGAGATTCTCATTTTCACCGAACATGGTGACTCGCAGCACGCAGAACATGCCCTTGAAAATGGAGCATGGGATTATATTGTCGATCCATTTCCGGAGAAAAAACTGAGCGACATGCTGCGCCGGGTGCTGCGCTATTGTCATTCTAAAACACCTCAATTTATCGAAACTCAGCGTGAGGTTCGAGAGCAGCTGCAATATTATGGAATCATAGGCAGCAGTACAGCAATTAAGAATTGTGTCAATCTTGTGTCAGGCATTGCTCAATCCGATGCAAGCGTCCTTATTACCGGAGAGACCGGAACAGGCAAAGAACTCTTTGCTTCGGCAATTCATAGCATCAGTTCCCGCAGCCATAAAAATTTAACAATTGTAGACTGTGCGGCCCTTCCCTCAACACTGGTAGAGAGTATTCTCTTTGGTCATGCCAAAGGTTCATTCACCGGTGCAGATAAAACCAAGAAAGGATTGATCAACCAGGCGGATGGTGGAACTTTGTTTCTAGATGAAATTGGTGAAATGCCGCTCGAAATTCAGAAGAAATTCCTCCGGGTCCTCCAGGAACGGGAATATCTTCCCGTGGGCAGCAACGTGCCGGAATCCAGTGACTTTCGGTTGATAGCTGCAACAAACAAAAACCTTGAGGCTATGGTAGAAGAGGGGACTTTCCGGGAAGATCTGCTCTTTCGCCTGAAAACGTTTCAGCTTGAGCTTCCTCCTCTTCGAGTGCGCAGAACCGATATTTCCGAACTTGTCTATTATTTTCGTGACCGCTACAGCAAGCGATATAAATTGAAAAAGAAAAAACTTTCCACTGACTACCTGATGATGCTGAACAGGTATGAATGGCCGGGAAATGTCCGTGAACTCTTCCAGGCGGTTGAGTATTCTTTAACGGATGCCAGTCAAAGTACTGTCTTGGAACCTGTTCATCTTCCTTTGAATATACGGTTATCTGTAACTAAACAGAAACTCCAAAAACTCAAAGAATCGCCGGCAGTTTCGGATGAAACGGTAATGCCCAATGATCTCTCTTTGATGCCGACAATTAAAGACGACCGGGAGAGGGCGATTCAGGATCAGGAAAAACAATATCTTTTAAATCTGCTTAGAATGACTGGCGGAGATATAAAAAAATGCTGTGAAATCGCCGATCTTTCACGTTCCAGATTATATGACCTGTTGAAAAAATACGGTCTTTCGCAAAGTAGTACGACGCTGCATACGTCAGATTAAGTTGCACGGTTACTCTGTTTGTAAAACCTTAACTCTTCGGTCTGCGACGTTCCGGGCTTGATCCGGAATCCATTATTTTCAGGTTTTTCGCATGTTTTTTCCTTAGCCCGCATTTCTCATCAGTTCAGGCGGTGTCAGCTTCAAAGTTTTTGGTAGTGAACCATAGTAGGCTAGCTTTCCTGCTTGCCGTACTTCCAATTGTCAAATATTGCTGATTTCCCTACTGAATAAGTCAGGAAATGGCATGGATATTGTAAGCAACATATTGAAGGCCAGTTTTAATAAAAAGCTGGTCAGACAATAATTGAATGAGAGGTAATTTTATGAAAGATAAAAAGAATTTTATAGATGATGTTGAAAGACAGATAGATAATCGGAATGCTGAAATAGCCAAATTTAGAATCATTGCCGAGGTCGCCTCCCCGGATGATCAGATTGAATTTTATCATATTATTGAAGACATCGTAGAAAAAGAAAATGAAGTTAAAGAAAAACTCGCTGCTTTTGAAGAAAGTGAGAGGGATGATTTGAGTGATTTGAAGAACGAAATATTATATCTGCAGGATAGGGCAGAGGCCGCAATTGAAGCTGCCAGATTGAAAGTAAATTGAGAATTCAGGCATACTAACGGCATTTTTATGACCACATCAATTAATGGAGGAAAATAATATGGAAATGATTTTTGGTTTAATTATTCTAATTGCAGACATCTGGGCCATTATCAATGTTGTACAAAGTGGAGCAACAACCGGTATGAAAATTTTATGGGTTGTTCTTATCCTCGTCCTGCCGGTCATCGGTCTCATCGTTTGGTTTTTGATGGGGCCCAAAAAGGTAACAGCTTAATTCAGATGATTTATCTGGCTGGCCGCGAAAGCGGCCCCAAAGCCATTGTCGATGTTTACAACTGTTATACCGTTGGCGCAGGAAGTGAGCATTGCCAGTAAAGCGGACAGGCCGCCAAAGCTGGCTCCATATCCAATACTGGTGGGTACGGCAATAACCGGAATTTCAACCAGTCCGGCAATGACCGAAGCGAGCGCTCCTTCCATTCCGGCGATAACAATCAAAACCCGTGCTTTACGAATGATGTCGATATGGGCAAACAACCGATGAATGCCAGCTACCCCGACATCTGAAATAAGCGTGACCTTATTGCCAAGAGCCAGGGCGGTGACCCTGGCTTCTTCGGCTACCGGAAGATCGGCTGTTCCTGCTGTGACAATGACTATCGCAGATTCTGTCTCCGGCAATCGCTCATGTTCATAAAAAAGACAACGGGCCAGCGCATTATAGGTAACTGTAGGACAGATATTTTGTATTGCGACTGCCATTTCATCGTTTACCCGCGTAGCCAGAATGTTGCTTTCCTTTTCAAGCATTGCCTTGAAGATATCGACGACCTGTTGGGTAGTTTTGTGCTCACTGTAAATAACCTCCGGATAGCCGCTTCGCAGTGACCGATGATTGTCGATCTTAGTGTGACCTATATCGGTAAAAGGCAGATCGTGCAACTTGATCAACGCATCGTCCGCTTTCATCTCACCCTTTTCGAGTGCCTCTAGGATGTATCGGATGCTCGATTTATTCATGATTCCCTATTCCAAGTGTTTTATTCAGGCTGCCCGTTTGATATCCTTCCAGGTCAAGGGTCACATAAAGGTAACCGCACTGTTTGATTTTCTCGACGAGACGTGTTCGCACATCATTTCTCAGAAGACCGGCAAAGCTTGAGACGGGCACTTCGATACGGGCAATGTCACCATGGCTTCTCACCCTTGAGCCGGAGATATTCAATTCACGCAGCACGACCTCAGCTTTTGCAATCCGTTCAAGTTCTTCTGTCGTAATTTCAGTATGATATGGAATGCGCGATAAGAGACATGCATAGGCAGGTTTGTCCCATGTCGGCAGACCAATCTCACGGGAAAGCTCTCGCAGAGTTTTTTTGGTAATGCCCAGCTCCAACAGGGGGCTTGCGATATTCAATTCCTTCAATGCCCGCATCCCGGGACGATAATCGTTTAGGTCATCTTTGTTGGAGCCCTCGATGATGGTGTTGATACCGATCTTTTGTGCGCGGTTGAGGATTGCGCTGAAAATTTCTTTCTTGCACAGGTAGCATCTGTCCGGCGGGTTTTGAATAATTTGAGGCGGGATTTCCAATTCGATTATTTCATGATTGATATTGTATTTTTGGGCAAACAATTGCGCCTCGTCAATCTCCCAATCCGGAATATATGGTGTCTTTATAGTGATCGCAAGCATGTCGCCTGCGTTGCCATCTGGGCCATCCGGTTTTCCGCATAAGGCCTCATGCGCAATATAGGCCAGCAGACTGCTGTCAACTCCCCCCGAAAAAGCCACCACCGCACGTTTCATCGTCTTGATATGGTGGACTAATTGCTGGTATAAAGATTCCATGTCGGAAGTTTTCGCCATCAATTTGTCTGTACCCGAAAACGAGTTCCATTTGATTCGATGATCAATCCTTCCCAGGTAATTTCACGCAAGTAAATATTGGGGGCGATTAAGCTGCCTTCCCGTAAAATCTTCCCATTAACTATGATCATTCGATGAGATGGATTTTGGGAATAAGTGTGTCCGGCATATTCAAGATTTGGGACTTCCGCCTGAACACCGGCAGGTAAATCTTTTAAAAGCGGCAGGTCTGTCTGCGCCGTTGTATCAACGCCTGTCGGCGACTCGGGGTAGCCCTGGACCGTAACGGAAACCGGATTTTCGGGAACTTTGTGCTGATCCCGGATCATTACCTGCGGCGAGGACGATACGGTATTTTCGGCAATTGTGGTGGAAGATTGCGCCGGATCAGGTGGCTGTTGGCTTACCTGCTGTTCGGCAGAGGATGCAACTGTTTCTGTTGTTTTTATACTCTCTTTTTCTGCAACGATCTGCCTATATTGGATAAAAAGGATTCCAAGGCTGATTATCAAAAGTAAAACGCCACCGAAAATCAACCAGGGTATATACTGCTGTTTCAATATTGACGAAGAACCTCTGCTCTGCAGGAGAGGACCGTGTGCGGAATGCAGGTGCGGCAGGTTTCCCTGCTGTCGTTCCTGGTCGGACTTTTTCAGTGCATCGAGGATATAGGACATAGTATTAATCCTTGTCTGCTGGAGTCAGTTTGAGGTTTGATTGTACCGATTGTAAATCAGGGCCGGAAGAGGAAGGCCGCGAAGGTGAATCTTTTATTTCATTCGATGGGGCATAAATAGCCTCTTTCAACAAAACAACATTATGTTTAAGCAGTTCGATGTTGTCTCTTTTGTCAATAAAGTAGAGACCCAACGGAACTCCAACGAACAGCAGCAACACGGTCAAAGCCATAATGATTTGTTTTGTCGGCCAGCGTTTTTTATCTGTTATTGCTGCAAGTTCACGGGCCGCTTTTTTCATGATCCGCAGATCGACGTGGTCGCTATTATCTGCATATGCACCAAGAAGTGCATGGTCGCAGAGAATATTGATCACCCTGGGAATCCCTTTGGATATTTTTGCTGCATACCGAATTGCCTTTTCAGAAAAAAGAACATTTCTGCCGGTACCACTAGCGATATTAATTCTATGTTCTATATAGGTGGTGACATCATCGACCTTCAGCGGTTCGAGATGGTATCTGGTTGTTATTCGCTGATTTATCTGGGAGAGCTTTGGGTCACTGAGAATATTTCGCAGTTCAGGCTGGCCGATCAGGATTATCTGCAGCAGTTTATTGGTGTTGGTCTCAAGGTTGGTGAGCAGTCTCAGCTGTTCCAGGATTTCGATATCGAGATTTTGCGCTTCATCGACAATGAGTGCGGTATTCCTTCCTCTCGAATGGGCATCAAGTAGATATGCGTTCAGCTGATCGATATATGTTTTTATCGTCGGGGCAGTCTCCGGGATATCAATCTTAAGTTCTTCACAGAGAGTTTTAAGCAAATCAGCAATGCTCAGCTTTGGATTTAAAATCAAAGCGATATCAGTATCCTCGGGGAGTTGGTCTATGAGGCAGCGACAGACTGTCGTTTTTCCCGTGCCTACATCCCCCGTCAGCAGTATAATGCATCCTTCGCTGCTTAGACCGTACATGAGGTGGGCAAGAGCTTCCCGATGTAATTCGCTCATAAAGAGATATCGGGGATTAGGTGCTATGGCGAAGGGTTTTTCAATCAGACCGAAATAGCGAGTATACATGATATTACATCTGCGAAAGGTTATGTCTAAATCTTCCCACATGAGGGAATTGATAAGGCACCAAAGAAGTTAAACCTGTATCTTTAAACTTCATGTCCCCGAAAACGGTGGAATTTGATCCAATTTCTTTCAACAATTTTTTCCGTTCAAGTGGGTTAGTATACGGTGAATGAAGAGTTTTTACGACGCCATTTTTGACCCGGATTGTTTTTCTCAGAGTTATCCGGTCACGGCACATTTGTAAAAACCAAAATTTGAGATGGCTAAGTAAAAAGCTTCATATGCTAGGCGCGTAAAATTTCTATCATTTCGGCGTACTAAAGTACGTCGTAATGATAGAAATTATACAGCAACGACGCAGATGAAGAGTTTTTACGACGCCATCACAACTTATACTTTAATAATATTCTATGCCAGTATTTGAATACCGCGCTCTTGATGCCAAAGGAAAAAACATCAAGGGCATCGTTGACGCGGACAGTGAATCTCAGGCGCGGACAAAGCTCCGCTCGCAGGGGAAATATCCTGTTTCAATTGCAGTGAGCAGGAGCAAAAAAAACATAACAGGCAGTGGTGGAGGTTTCGGACTGCTGGATCGTGTCAAATCCGAGGAAATCAGCATTATGACCCGCCAACTGGCTACCTTAATGGGTGCGGGAATACCTTTAGTGCAGGCTCTTGACTCCCTGGTGGAACAAACAAGAAATTCCGTGCTGAAAAAGGTCATTGCCCAGGTAAAAGGGTCGGTTAACGAAGGTAATACATTGACCAATGCACTCGGCGAGCATCCACGATTATTTTCAGCTATATTTATTAATATGGTGCGGGCGGGAGAAGCATCGGGCGCACTGGATATTGTCCTGGAACGACTGGCGGATTTTAGTGAAAAACAGGAAGCACTCAAAGGAAGATTGCGGGCAGCGCTGGTCTATCCAATATTCATGGCTGTTATTGGATCGGCAATTTTATTCATCCTGATTACGTATATAGTCCCCAATATCACCCAGGTTTTTACCGAGATGGATAAAGTCCTTCCTTTGCCCACGCTTTTTCTCATCGGGTTAAGTGATTTTCTTAAAATCTATTGGTGGGCATGCCTGGTCTTCATCGTTGTTATTATATCCGGGCTGCGTTATTTCATATTGAAACCCACCGGAAAGTCTTTTTGGGATTACTTAAAGCTGAAGATGTTTATTGTAGGACCTGTCGTTCAAAAAGTTACTCTCGCCAGGTTCTCCTCAACACTTGGGAGTCTCTTGCAGAGTGGCGTCGGGCTTATGACTGCGATGCAGATAGTCCGGACTCTTGTCAATAATGTCCATGTTGCACAGGTGATTGATGAGGCGATGGAGCAGATACAAAAAGGTAAAACCATGACAAGCGCGCTTTCCGAGTCAGAATGGTTTCCGCCCATGTTCGTCCAGATGGTCGCTGTAGGTGAGCAAAGCGGAAGCCTTGAGGAAATGCTTGATAAGGTGGCTAAAGCCTATGAGAGAGAAGTGGAAACAGCTATCCTGGGGATGACATCTCTTATTGAACCATTGATGATAGCCATCATGGGTCTTGCCGTCGGTTTTATTGTTCTCTCAATTTTGTTGCCGATTTTTGAGATGAACCAAATGATTGGATAATCGGGGGCTTTTGCACTTATCGTCTTGTCTTTTCGAATCAATTTGCTGATTCAGTCTTGGATTTTGCAGGGAGTCGTGTATAGTATTCCGTGCTTTAAAATTCCTCCCTGCGGAGAGTACATTACCTTGCTCGGATGGAAGTATGAGGAAAATTTAAAAAGTTATAGGTTATCACTTTATGAACATTGGACAAAAACGGGTTTCAAAATATAAGAATAAAGTAAATGAAGCAGGTTTTACCTTAATTGAACTTCTCGTTGTATTGGTTATTATCGGTATTCTGGCCGGATACATAGGGCCAAAGATCATGGGTCATCCGGAGGAAGCCAAACGGACTAAAGCGACCCTGCAGATCCAGGGAATCGACACTGCATTAAAGATGTATAAACTCGATAATGGCATGTATCCGACAACAGAGCAGGGGCTTCAGGCTCTGGTGGAACCACCGTCTATCGGCAAGCTTCCTCCCAAGTGGCGAGAGGGCGGTTATCTGGAAAAAGGAAAAGTGCCTCTTGATCCATGGAATAATGAATTTGTGTACCTCAGCCCCGGAGTACACGGCGATTTTGATCTCAGTTCCTATGCCGCCGATGCCGAAGCCGGTGGAGAAGGGGACGGCAGAGATATTAATAATTGGGAAATCGAATAGTAGTCAACATGTTGCTGTCGTCTCACATGCCATCTCCGGACAATTCGGAACAGACATGTGACGAGAAAGGTTTTACACTGATTGAACTGATAGTGGTAACCGCGCTGATAGGCATCATGCTGTCACTCACAATTCCTTCGCTGCGCAATACGTTCTTCACCGATCCCCTGAAAGCCACGACCAGAAAAGCAATCTGACTGGTC
>JBARUR010000063.1:0-44940 GCA_049645845.1 Desulforhopalus sp.
ACGTTCCAGACATTATATCGCCAGAGCCATCGGCTTTCTCTGCACTCCAAGAGGCACTCCAGATATTATCGTCAGTTTTGGTAAAATATGTGCTGAGAAGATGTGAATTACCTAAAGAATCAAAAACCTGTACGGAAGACGAGTAGTTGTAAGTGGTCGGATCGTCATAAGCAAAGACCGGAAGAGGTGGAATTACAGGCTCTGTGGAGTCGAGATTAGTAGTGAGCAGGAGAGTTGAGGTAACATTGCCTTGGACCAGACCACTGCTTTCAACTTGAATATCGGTGGCATCTCCAGCTTCAAGTAATCCGTTTGCATCAAAGGATTTACCTTGTACTCTCAATCCTTCCGGGTTCACTAAAAATCCATCTTGGTCAAATCTGAAAGATCCGGCCCTTGAATAATAGGCGGTAGAATCACCGGGTTCTTTTAAAATAAAGAAACCTGCACCTTCAATGGCGACGTCAAGGTTTGATTCGGTAGACTCAAAGGTCCCCTGACTGAAGATCTGGTCTACTTTTGACATTCCAACTCCACGACCAACCTGAGACTGACCGCCCGAACCATTTATGGAACTGGAGAGAAGGTCTGCAAAGATTGTCCTGGATCCTTTGAAGCCAACTGTGTTGGTATTGGCAAGGTTGTTACCAATAACAGTCATAGCCTGGCCATTGGTGTTCAAACCACTGACTCCACTGTACAATGCACTCGAAATACCCATAATGTTCTCCTGTCTAAAGAGTCAGCTTATAATAAAACTACTCGTTCAATTCTTAAAAAATCTTATGTTCTACTTTTGTTTTCTTGGAAAAGAGTTACTCATCCGTTTCTGTCGTCGGTGTTTTTGATGAACCGGGTTCATATACTCCAAGGATCGAGCTGAAGGCTACTTCTCCCGCTTTTGTAATAAGAACGCCGCCATATTCTCCATTAAGATCAACACCTGTAACTTCTGACTTAACAAGAGGTGCCACTCCTACACTTTCTTCACTTCCGGATTTTGCCTGAATGGTAATTTCATATTTCCCGGCTGGAGCGGCCTGGTCGTTTGGTAAAATCCCGTCCCAAGTGAAGTAATGACTGCCGGAAGAAAGTTCCTCACCATTAATTGTTGCCATGGTCACGCCGTTATGCTGAAGGGAAAGTGTGACCTCTGAGGCATCACCATCAAGCTGATAGCCTATTTCCACAGGTTCACCGGTAAAATTAAAACTAGAGCTATGGTACGCTGCATCCTTTCCTATAGTGTTAAGGGTGGTAAATCTGTCGGCATTGGCATTTGACGTCACCAGATTTTCCATACTTTCATTTAAGGAGAAAAGCTGTTCCAGAGAACTAAACTGGGCTAGCTGCGCGGTAAATTCTGTGGGATCGGAGGGATTAAGTGGATCCTGATTTTGCAGCTGTGCTACGAGCAGCATTAAAAAATCCTGCTTGCCCATAAGGGCATCTTTGTTACTTATTGCAGTGCCGTTAGCTTTGGTCGTCTGGTTTATAGAATCAATAGAACTGCTCATCAAAACTCCTAGCCCCTACCCAAGGGCAACTCATGTTCATCACCCGTTTGGGCGAGATAAGTATCTTGTCGATTGTTTTTCTTGTTTTCTGAACGAAAAATAATCCGTAAAGGAACTAAATTTTCACATTTACCCCGGTGTTCGGTTCCGGAGCAGCATTGATATTTTCTTCTAAGGTAAAGATGGCTTCACCTTCGTTGCGACTTTTTTGGTTTTTTGGCGTGTAGTCATTTCCGCTGAATAATTGTTGATCAAACAGGTTGAAATCATTAACCGATTCCGATTCGGCAGTTACTGATATTTGGTCGATACTAAATCCTTGATTTTCAAGAAGAGCTTTCAATTTAGGAATATTCTTTTCTAGAATTTCAAGGGTCTGTTGGCTTTGAGCGACAATGTTTGCGCGGATGGATCCTTCTTTAACCGTCAGGTCGATTTTTAATTCTCCAAGTTCTGCCGGATGGAGTTTTATGTTAATCTTCGAATCCATATTCTTGCTTGAAATATGGAACCGCTCAGTAAGCTGCCTGATAACTTCTTCTTCCTGCACTATGGTACCTGAAGGTAGAATGATCGGCTTAGCCGCTTCGGTTGCAGGTTGTGCTGTCGTATCCTGTATCATTGCCGACACTTGAGAAAAAGTGTTAGTTTGGTCCGTAGCAACAATTGAACTGCTTTGCAGCCCGGAACTCATGGTTTGCTGGAAGAGGTCGTCGCCCTGATGGTTATCTTGTGAATTTTGATTATTTTGGGCGAGATTTTGTGTACTCATTTTTGCATTGTAGTACTGTTGCTGAAGATCATGCCTGAGTCCCGTCAAATGCTGTGCAGATTTACCGGAACCTTTTCCGACACCATCCATATCAACAAATAATCCTTTGATGCTCAGTTCGGCTGTTTCAGAGGTTGTCGGTACAGTGACGGATTCTGAAGCTGTTGTAACCGAAGCTGCCGAAGTAGCTAAGGCCGCATTGATGTCACCATGGATGTTGCCTCTGAGAGAATTTGGTGAGGTACGGTTATCTGTTCTGGTAATTGAAACTGTTCCGACTTCATTCGCATTATCAATTATTTGTTGTAATTGATTAATGAGAGCGTCTTGTTTACCCGAGCCTGTTGTTCTTATGGTATTAAGAGTTGTTGGTTCCGTGAGCGAAGATGGCAAATCAAGTTCCATGGTGTACGAACCGGGCATCTTTCTCGAAGGAGTTACAGCTGTAGGATACGCTGAAGAATTATTTTGTTGGAACTTGGAAAAGGAGGAGAGGTATGTCTGGTCAGTGTGATTTTCCGCTTCTGCAGTTGCAGTATCACCTGCTTCAGACATCGGTGCATTAGCGCTTTCCGGGTTTTCCGCAGTCGAGGATGACGTGTTGTTGCTATCGTCTTTGGCAGCTTGCTGTTGCGATTTTTTGCTTGAGATGGCGTTTTCGAGGTGTGGTGAAAACTGGCTTTGTTCTTTAGAGCCGTGTGAGCCGGTCGGTGGTGCTTGGGGAACGACTGGTTGGACAGAAACCATCTGTGGCATAATGTTTCACTCAAGTTGCAAAGTTGAAAAAGCAGTACTCAGTTCAGTTGCTTTTTGTTTTGATATCTGATCAAGAATTTTTGCTGCGGCTTTGACCTTCATGTTTGCCAGCAGGTCAGCCGCGAGTTGCTCTTCCAGGCCTGTTATAGCCTGAGCCGCTTTAACGGGTGCCATCTTTTGGTATATGCCCGCTAATTCCTGAATCCGTTTCTTTTCGATTGTTGCTTTATCTCCCAGAAGAAGCTCAATTTTATTTTGTAGTTTTCTGAGCTCTTCCAGTTTGTCATCTATTTCAGTAAGTTTCTTATCGACCCCATCTTCGAGGGTCTTTAGCTCCTTTTTTCGTAGAGCGATATCTTCTCGTTCAATTTGAAGGTTGGCGCGTTCCTCCAGAATAGAGTGAGCAATTCTTCTCTCTTCTACAGAGCCGTAATCATTAGAAGATATTGGATCGGCAGAGTGGCAGACTTGGGGGAGGAGGACCAGGGAAAAAATGAGAAAGAACTGTTTGTAAGAGAATTTCATGATTTTACCGTACTCAGAATATGTCCGGCTCATGTCGACTCGTGGCTAATTCGTCGAGCATTGCCGCTTCTTTTTTGTTTAAAAAGTCTTGCCACGCTTTGTTTTGGGTATCTTTCAACTGCTCCATTATTCGTCGTTCTTTGCAGCGGTGGATAAGATTTTGTTGCTCTTTATGTACAAGTTCGGATCTTTCTTTAAGATGTTTTTTGATGGCTGTAATATTGTTTTTTTGGGCAGTTATTCTTTCTTCATGCCTAATCAATTCAGTTATCCCTATCCCGTCAGTTTGCAGTTTTTCTGCTTCCTTTATGAATTCTGTTAAGGCATTGATCTCGTCACTCAGTTTTTTCTCGACAGTTTCCCTTATTTTTTTTGCTTCAATGAAACGATGCTGTGCGATATCTTCTAATCGTTTACGATAATCAAGGACTGTTTGTAAGGAAAAAGGTTTCATAAACTAAGAATTAGAAAAGTATCTTACTGTATTGATTTATCAGCCTGGCGACGATTTTTTTTCAATGGTTCATCGTCCTTACGGTCACTGAGAACAGTACCCAGTCGTTCAATTGAGTCCTTTAGAGTCGTTGTCTCGGTATAATTTTGTCGCAGGAAATCATTTACTGCTTCAATCTTGCTGATAGCGTAATCGATCTTCGGATTAGACCCTTTGGCATAAGCACCTATGTTGATAAGGTCCTCCGCTTCATTATAATCGGCAAGGACTCCCCGGGCTTTTCCGGCAAGTTCCAGGTGCCTGGGAAAAGTAATATCACGCATAACCCGGCTAGCAGAATTCAGGACGTCTATTGCCGGAAAATGATTTCTGGCAGCCATGGCTCTGGAAAGAACAATATGTCCATCGAGAATCGACCGCACAGAATCGGCAACGGGTTCGGTCATATCGTCGCCATCGACAAGGACTGTATACAAACCGGTAATCGATCCTTTGCCCTGAAACCTTCCGGCTCTTTCGAGAAGTTTTGGAAGAGTGGCAAATACTGAAGGAGTATAGCCCTTAGTTGTCGGAGGTTCACCGATTGCCAGGCCTATCTCTCGCATGGCCATGGCAAAGCGGGTGACGGAATCCATCATCAGCAGAACATTTTTACCCTGGTTGCAAAAGTATTCGGCAATGGCTGTTGCGACAAAAGCGCCACGCATGCGCAGCAGGGGAGGCTGGTCGGAGGTCACGACAATAATTACTGATCGGGCTAGGCCTTCTTTACCAAGATCGCGTTCGATAAACTCACGTACTTCACGGCCACGCTCACCGATTAAAGCGATCACATTGATATCGGCTTTAGCAAATTTCGCCATCATGCCGAGGAGAACACTTTTACCAATACCCGATCCCGCCATGATACCCATTCTCTGTCCCATCCCGCAGGTTATAAGGCCATTGATGGCACGTATCCCGAGGTCAAGAGTTTCAGAGATGTTTTGCCTTTCCATTGGGCCGGGAGGAAGGGAATAAAGATCCTTTTCCTCTGTAAGAATTGGCGGTGGGTGATTGTCCTGAGGATTTTCCATGGCGTCGATTACCCGCCCAAGCAGGCTGTTGCCGACTCTTATCGTGGCACTGTTGCGGATAACCCTGATAAGGCTTCCTGGTCCGAGGCCCCGCAAATCCCCAAGGGGCATGAGAAGAGCCTTGCCATCCCTGAAACCTACAATTTCAGCGTGAATTTTTTGTTCACCATCGACAGTTGTCAATTCACACAAAGAACCAATGCTGGAATGCGGACAGTAGCCTTCGATAACCAGGCCGACTATTCGGGTGATTTTGCCCCAAACTTTAATGACATTGAGGTTTTTTAATTGTGCATGATCAAATGGCATTGATTGGTCCATTTTAGGAGTTGCTAAGACTTATGGGCGAGATGGCTTTTGTCGGGAATCACAAATTCTTTTTAATCTCCTCTCTGATTATGTCAAATTGACTGACGATAGTCGCGTCAATAGTACAGTTGTCAGATTCAATTTTGGCACCGCCGCGTTCTACCGTAATATCTTTTTTGATAACAATTTTGTTGAGCCCCGATATACCCGCAACAATTTCAGCAGCGTTTTCAGCTACGGTTTCATAGTCATCCGGGTGTATGTAGACGAAAAATTCATCAGATTTTACTGCTCGCTGTAATGCTTCTTCAATTGTTGCAACAATTGTTCGATTCTGTTCCCGAACGGAGATACGAAGTACTCTTTCGGCAATGGCCAGAACCGATTCCTGTATCTCACTGCTGCTGTTGCTGATAATGGTATCGCGTATTGTGTCAAGTTGTTGACATATGTTGAGCAAAGCCTTTGTCGCACTCTCAAAGTCCTGTTCGATCTTAGTCTTTCCTTCCTTGAGTCCCTTTTGATACGCGTCTTCAATTCTTTTATCGGCAACGGCAATTTCAAGATATTGACTGAGATCTATCTCAGGTTTTGGAGGAACTTCGGGTTTATCCTCCTTGATTGTCTGTTGTTGCTCGATGTCGTTTTTTGCAGGAATTTCTGGAGGCGGTGTCTTTTTAGTGTCCGACTCAGCTTGGGGGGGCTCTTTAACTTCTGAGACAGCAAGGGGCGGTTGCGATTGAAAGGGGAGTCGTTCTGAGGGGTTTGATGGTTGCCATCCGGCTGGAGATTTGTCCTCTCGTTTAATAAGACCTTCCGGTTGGAATGAACTCGAATCCTTATAATACTTAGACAAGCTCATCCCCGCCTCCCGTGCCAAGTACAAGCTTACCTTCTTCCTCAAGCTTCATGGCGATTTTGACAATAGACTGCTGCATAAGCTCAACTTCTGAAAGCCTTACAGGGCCCATAGCTTCAAGGTCATCGCGAATCATATCGGCTGCACGGGTAGACATATTGGCAAATATTTTTTCCTTCATTTGCTCGGACGCAATCTTCAGGGCCAGGGTCAAAGAATCGTTGTTGACCTCTCGCAGGATCATCTGCAGCGATCTGCCATCAAGGGCAACAAGGTTCTCAAAGGTAAACATTTTCTTACGAATCTCTTCGGCCATCTCCGGATCGGTTTGTTCCATCTCCTCAAGAATATCGGCATCAAGATTATTTTTCATATGGTTGAGGATTCCCACAACAGCATCAATCCCGCCTACTTTTTTATGCGTTTTTCCGGATACCAGGCCTATCTCCCGATGCAGCGCATCTTCAATTCTGCTTAACACGACAGGAGAAACTTTTTCTATTTTTGAAATACGATAGGCCACATCGGATCTTATTCCTTCAGGCAGGTGAGTTAAAATTTCTGCGGCATGCTCTATGTGCTGAGTGGACAAAATGAGGGCAACGGTTTGTGGATGTTCCTGTTCCAGAAGACCGGCAACCATGAGCGGAGCCATCAAGGCGATTGTTTCAAGGGACTTCGTCTCGGTTCCGGATAAAAATTGCTCCATCAGAAATTTCGATCTATCATCGCCCGAGGTAGCAGCAATTGCCTTTTTTGCAAAATCATCACCTTTTACAAAAAGACCGGCAAATCGATTCTCAGATTCACGGTAATTAGCGAAAACCTTTTCTTTAATATCTGTGGGAATATGATCAATGCTGGACATAGCCCTGGTGACTTGCCGTATTTCGTCATCGGACAATTCTTCAAAAACTTTCGCTGTAGCGTCTTCTCCAAGACAGATAAGCAACACCGCTACTCTGTTGATTCCGGTTAGTGTTTCTATACCCATTTCGTATCAACCTTCCTGGATCCAGTTCTTAATAATAAAGGCTGTTGGTACCTGGTTTTTCTGTACTTCTTTGCGCAGGGCGGTAATGGCATCATCGATTGGCTGAGGCGGTTCAACCGGTTCTTCTTCGAGCATTTTTCTTTGTTCAAACTCGAGTTGTTCGACGGTCTTGTAATGCTGTTGTACATCATTTTTCATGGTTTTAATAACCGGTCGGATCAGCAACAGATAGATGAGCAGCAAACCAAGACCGATCAGGGCATATTTAATTAATGGCATATACTGATAGAGAAGATTTGTAGGTACCAATTCACCCTCAGGTGCTGTCATTTGAGGATCAACAAAAGGCATTGATATTACGTTAATAACATCACCCCGTTCGGCTACCAGGCCAATTGCCGAAGCAACCATGTTTTCAATTGATTTAAGTTCTTCGGCGGAGCGCGGAGTTGCGGCTTCGGGATTGCCATCTGCATCAAGTTGTGTTCTATCCGCTACCAGTACGGATACTGACAGGGCGGTTATGCTGCCGACAGGATTAATAATTTTACTGATGGTTTTGCTGATTTCATAGTTGGTTATTCGGGAATTCCTATTTGTTGGGGTGGCAGGAGTATTCTGGCCCAACTCGTTACCCTGCAAATTGGCTTCGACACCGGGGACGCCTCCGGCCATTTCCATTCCACTGCTTTCCGTATTAATTTGCTCACTTCTGATAACGGGCTCATCTGAATCGAAGAGTTCTTCGGTTTTTTCGACTTTAGCAAAATCCAACGTTGCCGAAACTCGTACCATGGCGTTATCTTTTCCCATGGTTTTATCCAGTAGGTCCTGTGCCCGTATTTCCATTCTGTGTTCAACTTCCTGCTGAAAGGCAAGTCTGTCAACTGGAAGGAGGTTTTCTTTATCAGGTTTTTCCTGGGCCTCAAGGACGACGCCATTGGAATCAATTATTTTAACATTGTCCGGTTCCAGGTCAGTTACAGAGCCGGCCACCAAATGTATAATTCCCTCGACCTGTGACTGGTCAAGGCTTTTTCCGGGAACAAGAGTGACGATAACCGAGGCTGTACCGCTTTTTTGCTGATTTTTGAAAAGTCTTTTTTCAGGTAGAGCAAGATGAACCCGGGTAGATTCAACCGGGGCCAGTGAAGTGATTGTTCTGGCTAACTCTCCTTGCAGTGCTCTTGTATAGTTAACCTTTTGAACATAATCGGTAAGGGCAAAACTCTGTTCATCGAATACCTCGAAGCCGACATCGCCTCCGGTTGGTAAACCATTAGCGGCAAGGTCCAGGCGTGTTTGGTAAATCTGGTCGGCAGGCACCCAGATGTCTCTGCCTCCATTTTTGAGGGTATAATTAATTTTCTGATTTTTTAGCCATTCCGAAACAGAAGAGGCATCAGTCAGGGTGAGGTTGGCGTAGAGAAGTTGCTGGTCAGCTGTTCGCGCTTGAATAATAAGAAAAGCAAAGAGAACGATCGAAATAAGAAGAACCGCCGCAGTCGAAATTTTTTTCGACAGAGGCCATTCCTGAACGAGGTTAATGACATTCTTTCGTTCGTGTTGATAAACCTCAGGGGGATTTGATCGTGTTGAGGTTGCTACTCCCTTCTCTTCAACTTCCATTAGTGCCTGCCTTTATGAACTCTTATGATTCCGGATAACCACAACACCATCAAATCTGCATCCGCATGATTTCTTCATAGGCAGTAAGTGCCTTGTTGCGCATTTGAACAAGCATACGCAGAGAAACATCTGCTTCCTCAACGGCAATCATAACTTCGTGCAAATGTTTTGCTTCTCCGCTTTGCAGGTTGACAACAGACTGATCTCCTGCAATTTGCGTCTCATTTACCTGGTTCATCATTGATGAGAGTATATCACCAAAACCTGCCTTACTTTTAGTGACTGCACTGGTATCTGTAATACCGGGCGGAAGAAGAGTAATACTACCGGGACCGTCTATCGTTGTCATAATCTATTATCTCCCAATTTCAAGGGCTTTCATTGCCATTCTTTTGGCCATTTTTATGCTTGTTACATTCGCCTGGTATGAACGGGTAGCCGACATCATATCGACCATTTCTTCCAGGACGCTGATATTAGGCATTTCGACGTAGCCGTCCTCTTTTGCATCAGGGTGGGCAGGATCGTATACTTTTCTTGGTGCTGTCTGGTCTTCGGTAATTTTCGTTACCTTTACCCCCTGCACCCCATTTTTCATATTTCCTTCGAGCTGTTCCTTGAATGATAACGGAGCCGATTGAAAATGGACTGATTTTTTCTTGTATGGCCCTCCTTCCGGAGTCGAAGTGCTTTCGACATTGGCAAGGTTTGAACTGATGGTATTTAGCCGCAGGCTTTGCGCTTTAAGAGCGGAGCCGCTGATTCTGAAGGTGTTTAAGATATCCATATAAGTTCCTTGTAAGGATGATGACCGGATTATTGTCCGCCGGATATTACATGCTTGAGCATGGTCAGTTTCTTTTTGAGAAGCTGAGCAGTTGTTTCATACAAGAGTTCATTTTCAGAGAGAGCCATCATTTCCTGGTCGACACTCACTCCGTTTTCATCACCGATATCGGAATTTGCTTTTTCCATAATAATCTTGCCACTGACCGAGTTAAAGTTAGCCGGACCAAGAGGGATGTGGGTGTCGTGTGAGGTGGCGAGCGAGACGCCGCCATTCCTGCCGAGGGCATTTGCCAGATCCTCTTCAAAATCAAAGCGCGAAGCAGAAAAACCCGGAGTTTCGGCATTGGCAATATTGGATGAAATGACCTGTGCTTTTTGCGCGCGAAGATCCAGCACCTTTCCTAAAAGCTGCATGTTTGTGTCAAAAGGTCTTAATGAATCCATTATCTCTCCAAAAAAAATTGTGTGTCAGTATTTGAAGGCTACATGCGTGCAGCTGCTTTTGCAAACTGCAAATCCCGTTCCGCATATTGTTTCCATAAGCTGTTTTTTTCTGTTTCGACAAGTTTCTCAAAGAATCTTAGTGCTTTTTTTTCATTTCCTTTCTGCCGGGCAAGTTCCGCCAGTCGATACAGGCTCTGTTGGAAAAAATTGCTTTCCTCTGTGATAGCTATAAATGCACTTTCCGCTTCGTCGTATGATCCTGTCCTGAAAAGGCTTTCAGCTAACATAAACTGTTCTTTTTGCGATAGGGATTCTTTTTTCTTCGCAAGCTTTTTAGCAGCTTCCAAACATTCTATGTAATTATCGGTTCTAAAAAAAAGCGATATCGCTAATTCATAAAAAGCCCGGTCTTCAGGAAGAGGATCAGGTAAAAGCTGCAAAGCATCACTCAGTCGCTCATCAGCTACCAATGCCTGTAAGCGGAAATAAAAAATATCAGTCCTGTAGAGGCCATCGGGGTATGAGTAGGTATACTGGGCAGCGTAATCTTCCACTAATGAAAAATTGCCATTATCGAATGTTGCCTGAATCATGGGGAGAAAAAGATCTTCTCTTTCTTCAATCGGCATTGTTTCAATGAGATAAAGGTAAAGCTTCTGGGCTTCATCATAAATGCCTATGCGGTTGTAGGCTTCCGCAATATCTACGAGAAACTTACCTTCAATCCATCTGTTCCGGAAGAGATCCTTGTTTTGTTTTGCCAAAACAAGTGCCTGGATGTGTTCCTTGTTATCCACAAGCCGTTTTATTTCACCGGGCAGGAGCTCAATGAGAAGCGCCTGTGCCGAAATTCTGACATCTCCTGTCAAAAATTCTCGAAGATATTGCTGGAGAAGATGAATCGACTTTGCCGCATCACCGAGAATTGCATGAACAAGGGCTTGTTTAAAAAGAGCTTCTTCTCGTATTTCACGGGATTTCGCCTTCTTGGCAATTGCAGCATAATTTGTTATCGCATCCGGACCCCAGGATTTATTGTCAAGAAAGAGCAAATCGTTTCTTTTAATCCCGGCCCGAAAACCTGCTTCTGTAGAGTAAAAATTATTTTCAATGTTGGAAAACTCGTCAATAAGTGATTCCTTATCTTTTTCTTTGAGGTATGACATTGCTTTTTTATAGTCGATAAGTGCAGCAAGAGATTTGTCGGTCACCAGCGTTGAAAGAGTTCTGTAACAGCTTGCAGCTTCCTCGTATCTCTTTTGTTTGTAGTTGATATTGCAGGTACTGGATAAAGAATAAGGAAGAGACTGTAATGCAGAGGAGTCGGCGTGGAGCTGGTATGCAGCTCTTGCTTTAATTTGCTGATCAATTGCATACCAGTAATCGGCCTGACGAATTTGGAGGATCTCCACTATCTGTTCAGGGAAGGCAACATCTTCTCTTAATAAAAGATGATTAAGTCTTTTATGATTTTTGGCGGCAAGGGCCGCTTCTATCTGAGAAAGTCGAAAATACGGTGCTAAAGGAAGATTACTGCTCATCGATGACTCAAGCAAATGATAACCGTTGTCAGCTATATACGGGGCTTGATAAAGAGAACTTAAGTGGAGCAGCAGATAGTTGGCATAAGTGCCCAGGAGTTCATCGCTGTATTCATCTTTAAGCAGGTAAAGCTGCCTGTAAGCCTCCTCAAAATTACCGCTTCTGCTCAATGCTTCACCATAGGTGAGGGCGAGCAGTTTCTTTGTTTCTGCATCCAGAGTATTTTCAATTAACGCAAGTAATTCTCCTGCCAGTTCATCCCAAAGATTTTTTTCAGCTAACTTAAACATTTCCGCAGTGATGAGCTGAAGGTTATTTTTACCTTCTGGTGGGAGCATGCTAATGATGGGGAAGGGGGGAGAACTGAATTTAACGGGTGCTTCAATATTAACGGATGATTCAAATTCAGAGAAAAATGACATCCAGTCTTTTACATACGGTGTATTAAGGTAAGGATTAGTGATATCAGAAGAAAGCCGTTCGACTACCGTCAGCCCTTTAAGCCGGTCTGCCATGTCCTGGTAGGATTTGCTGTATTCGTTTCCAAGCAGGACTTCGAAAACCAATTTGCCGTCGGGACTTTTAGTGAGTTTGTGGTGTTGTGGCCGATAACGAAAGAAAAGCGACAAAATTAATCTATCTTTTTCTGGACGTGGCAATATTTTGACTATGTCGCCATCCGGTTCACCAAGTGAAAGAGAAGGTGCAATTGCAGTACTAAAAAATTCAAGATCAATGCGCCTGTCGCTTCTAATACTGGAAAACTCAGGGGTCTCATCAAAACTGAAGTAGTACTGAACTATATCCTTTTTATCAATTCTTGAGATATGCGTGAGTGTAGATGCATTTGCCGAACACGGCAAAAGAGCAAACAACAAAAATATACAGGGAAGTATTCTTTTCATGTTATTGTACATAGCAAAAAACATTCCATACGTGCGTTTTATTCGTATCTGTTCGAGATTTATTATTGTTCACCATGATTTTGATTTTGCTGAACATCATGAGAGATTTGAGCAGATTTTAGCCCGCATTTCTCATCAGTTCAGGCGGCGTCAACTTCAAAGTTTTTGGTAGTGAACTATAGTAGGCTATGTTCACTACCACAATACTGATGAAGATGGCGCCGCATGGACTGACCTTTGGTGAACATTGTGTTGATTTAGAGAAAAACAGAAAGAATATCGAACCTCTTGAAAAACAGATATATTCTGAAAATCAACACAATGTTCATGAGAAATGCGGGTTAGTGTGACAAAATTATGACACTGCTTCAGCACAAAGTAAAAACCGTTTAACCTGATGAAGAAATGCGGGTTAACTGAAAATTCACAGAGTTTTTCTTTTAGTTATTTGATTTTTCTAATGACTTCTTGATACTATAACTGGACAGTTCATTTGGAATGATCTATGTAAAAGACGTTTTCACAAACAAGAAATTTTAAAAAATTCCGAGGCGGTGTGTACGAAAGATATTGTTACTAAAAAAACTGATATCAGATGCACTATCGCCTGCAATACAGGAAGGAAAGGGAGAAACAAATGGGAAAAAATGTACTACTGGTGGACGACTCAAGCACTATGAGAAAAATCATCGGACGCTCACTTCGACAGGCCGGCATCGAGTTCGATAACATATTTGAAGCAGCTGATGGACTTGAAGCTTTGGAGGTTCTGGAGAAAGAACATGTTGATATCGTCTTGAGTGATATCAACATGCCAAATATGGACGGCATTGCTTTTTTGAGAGAAAAAGCGAATCGTGAAGGTATCAAAAACATCCCGGTGCTGATGATTTCCACAGAAACCGGTGACGATATTATTGGTGAAGCGAAGTCCCTCGGAGCGGTTGGTGCAATCAAAAAGCCATTCACTCCAGACAAGGTGAATGAAGTACTGGGTCCTTTACTTTAAACTGAAGGGACACAAAGGAGCTGAGTGTGGAGATAAGCGATAAAATAATTGAATCCGCCAAAGAAATATTTTCCTCGATGGTGATGATGGAAATTTCTGTTTGCGGTGATAATACAACAAAAAGTGAGCCCCTCGTCGAGAGTATTTCGGGGGTTATCGGTTTAGCCGGTACTCACAAGGGTGTCCTGGCAATACACATACCCAACAAAGTTGCCATGGCTATCACCAGCAGTTTCCTCGGAATGGATGTCGACGAAATAAATGAAGATGTCGAGGATGCTGTAGGAGAATTGGCCAATATGCTTGGTGGTAATGTCAAATCGATTCTATCGGAAAATGGAAGAGATATTAATTTATCTCTTCCATCTACTATAACCGGACAGCAATACGACTTTCAACCGACCAAAGAAGCTGAAAGAATCATCATTCCGTTTCGGTGTGATGCTGGAGAATTCTCTATCGATTTGCAATTGGAAAAGTAGTTTTCAATATCTTACACCCCACAAGGGGGTATAAGTGCCTTGGAGGTTACTTTAACATTCTAATTTTATAATAACCTCCAGATTTCTTGTTTTTTATTACAGATTTTCTGGAGTAAAGCACTAAATAACACTAAAGGCAGCATCTAACTTCAGATTCTGCCTTTAGTGCCTTACTCCAGAAAACCTTTCATAAAAAACAAGAAATCTGGAGAATACTTTAAAATTAGAATCTTAAAGTGACCTCCAAGGCACTTATACCCCCTTGTGGGGTGTTACTTGTTGGGAATATCATAACCGTCAACCAGGGGGGTTAAAATGTTCGCATTACCCCGGGCCTGTAAACGTTTAACCCCGGATTCCTCACTAGCGGAGTTTACGTTCATAATAATTAAGGAATCGAATTATGGCAGAAATATTCAATATAGGTAGAGAAATTATCACCGGCACGCAGGATGTGTTTTCCACCATGCTGATGGTTGATCTTGAAAACGAGGTGGTAATCGAGAATGAGAAATGTACGATTAAATCGAACTTGACCAGCATGATTGGACTGGGTGGTGGAATTCGTGGATTGTTGGCTATTCATTGTCCTGCTTCGGTGGCAAAAGCCATCACCGGAACTTTTTTAGGGATGGAGGTCGATGACCTGAATGACGACGTTAAAGATGCCATAGGGGAAATTGCCAATATGGTTGCTGGAAACCTGAAAATCTCCTATGGAAAAATCAACATCAACGTTGAGCTGGCACTTCCTACATCAATTATCGGCGAATCATTTCATGTATGTGGGATTGCTGATGCCAGCAGAGTTATTGTTCCCCTTAAAATGGCTGATGAGACTTTTTGGGTGGAACTTATGTATGTTGTCAACGCGTAATCCGATAAAACCTGAGTCCATCTTTTTGTTCATTAACTTTTTTGAACTGCAAGTTTATATTCGCCGGCATGGCGGGACGTGGGCACATGAAGCAGAAAAATTTGTACTTAGCCTGCATTAACATCCTTTTCTTATAAATTAATCTCACTTTTCAGCCGATAAGATGTAATACCCCGCATTGATTACAAGATGCGTAAACGTTCACCAGCACCCCATATGCGTACGATCAGAACGTCGTGCATAGGCCAACTATCGGAGTCTGCGCTTACCTGCCCGTCGGCCTGCTTGTGCGCCTTCTTACGCACTGGTGAATGTTTACAGATGCAACAGAATTATCTTTTACATTTTCTTATTTCTTCATGAATCAGCAAAAACGAATTAACAAGATAATCGAGGCTGTTGAGGCAAGGATACAGGACGAAGTCGGTTCCTTGCTTGGTGCCGATTTCACGCTAGTCAGTGGAGACAGAAAGTTAGTAAGCAAAGAAGACATCTTTGAAAGTCGGCAAGGCAAACAAATTTGTGCCCAGATGGATATCACCGGTGAAATTACCGGTAAAGGTTGTCTGTTAATTGGAGTTAAAGACGCTATTCGTCTTGGCGGTACACTCATCATGCTGCCTGCCGGAGAGCTCGAAGAAGTGATCGCCAGGGAAGAATACAGTGAAGAAATTGAAGATTCCTATGGCGAAATAGCAAATATCATTGCGGGTTCTTTCACCAAGGATTTTGAAGAGATGTATCCAAAATCCTTTCGCTTCGTGCGTAAAGAACAGGAGATTGTAGTTCCTGCCAAGGTTGATTTCGAGTCAGACGATCCAGTAGAAAATCAGCTCTACTATTTAGTGTCCTCTTCTATGGTATTGGATGGGCGGACAATGGGCGATATGGCAATGCTGATGCCCGCTGCAAGCTTTGGTCTGCAGGAGCAGGAAAATGGTGACGCTGGAAATAAAACTTCCGATAAACCGGCAGCACCGGAAAAACCGGCTGCTGTGGCTAAAGAAAAAAAACCGCATGAAAAGGGCGACTCTGAGCTTGAAGTTGAAGTTGAAGAAACCACTCCAAATAGTCACGTTCCCGATCCAATAAAAAAGCCGCCTGTCGGACCCAAATTTGATGCTGTAAAGCATAAAAAAAAGGTCGATAATCTACTGGCTGAATGTCAGAAGAAAATGGAAGTGGAAGTAGGGGCACTTCTCGGCGTGGAAATTATTATGGGTGATCCCGAAAATCAGCTTCTCAGTAAGGAAGAATTTTTCGACGATCATGTCAGCGGCCGTCAGATAATGGCTACTATGGAAGTGGTCGGTGAGGCTCAAGACAAAAGCTATCTCGTAACCAGTATCAAAGATGCAATTCATCTTGGCGGCATACTCATAATGCTTCCGCCCGCCGAGCTTGAAAGTGTCATTAATGCAAATGATTTCGGTGAAGATTCCCGTGATGCTTACGGAGAAATAGCCAATATTATTTCAGGTGTCTATACTTCTGTTTTTGAAGAACAGTATAGCCGTAAACTCAGATTTATCCGAAAAGAGATTCAGGAAGTTGTGCCGGCAAATGTCGATGCAGCATCTGATGAACCTATTCCGGATGTAACCTATTATTCAAGCAGTATTTCCATTGCTATCGGCGGGAAACCTCTTGGTGAAATGCATATGCTGTTTCCGGCCGAGATGCTGCGGCTCGATGTTCCAAAGGAAAAAGCAGAACCGGAGGCTTCCCCAAAAGTCCGCAATGAAGAGAAGAACAACACAACTGTTGAAAAAGCATCATCAGAAAAAGAACAAGGAGCGGCCCCTGAGGCTGCTTCGGCAGTTGGATCGGGCAAAAAATTGCCTCCTTCCACGCTGGATATTAAAAAACACAAAAAACGAGTAGATAAGGTCCTTGCTACGTGCAGTGAAAGGATGGCGGGTGAGATAAGTGCACTTCTTGGCACCGATGTCAAAATGACTCATCTGGAAAATCTGCTTGTCAGTAAAGAAGAATTCTTTTTTGATGAAGTTTCCGGAAAACAAATCATTGCCAATATGGATGTAGTTGGTGAACTGGAAGGAAACAGCTATCTTTCAGTTGGTCTGCGCGATGCTATTCGAGCAGGCGGATCACTTATCATGCTTCCCGCCTCTGAACTTGAATCCATTGTTGCCGAAGAAGACTTGACTGAAGATATTCAGGATGCCTATGGTGAAATAGCCAATATAATATCAGGTGTGTATACTGCGGGTTTTGAAGAGCAGTACACCAAGAAAATTCGCTTTGTGAAAACCGGTCTGCAGCAGGTTTCCCCCATGAAAGTGGATATTGATGCAGATGAACCAATACCGAATCAGGATTACTATCTCAGCAGGATGAGTCTTGTTTTGGGAGAGCTCGAACTGGGAAAGGTGAATATTCTTTTCCCGGCTGATCTACTGGAGCTTGGCGGATTGAGGTCTGTCGATGCTGCAGACAGTGAACCAGAGGAAGTTTTATCCGCAGGACAGGTTTTCGATGATCAGGAAAAAACATTCGGGGAAGATACCGCTAAGTCAGGGGAAAATAAATTACAATCACCTGATATTCTCGTGGTTGGCGATGATGAAGCGGAAGCTGTAAAGATTGCCGGTGTGCTGGAGAATAGTGGGTTTTTAGTCAAGGTCCTCTCTTTTAAGGACAATCTGCACAACTACATGCCCGGCAACCTGAAGGCCGTCTATCTAGTGATGCGTGTGGTTAACGAACAGGCTTTTGGCGTTGCCATCAAGGTGAGTTCCGCCTGTTCCGTGCCGGTGATTGCGGCTGGTCCCGGTTGGACAAGGACGAAGGTAATTAAAGCTGTAAAATACGGTGTACAGGACATTTTGCTCACGCCTGCTTCACATGAAGATATTGAAGAAAATGTAAATAATAATCTCTTTGAACTTGCCGCCTGATGATTGCATGTTTTGCTTTGCAACCGTTCACCGGTGGTGATAGCAAAACGTTCGCATAAATATCGGCCTGTAAACGTTGACAAAAACCTAAATTTTCGGATGGCTAAGTAAAAAACTTCATATGCTAGGCGCGCAAAATTTCTATCATTACGGCGTACTAGAGTACGTCGTAATGATAGAAATTTTGCAGCAACGACGCAGATGAAGAGTTTTTACGACGCCATCAAAGCTTATCCCACCCTCCATCAATATCCTTCTTTTTGATTTTTTCAAGCAGTGTAGTCCGCTTCAGGTTGAGCAGGCGAGCTGCTTCTTTCTTATTTCCTTCGGTGAATTTTAGAGCCTGAACAATGAGTTGAGTTTCAAAATCATTTATCAGTTCATTGAAATCCACGCTGCCATTCTCCCAGGCAACCTGTTGTACAGCCCCCTGTCCGTTCGGTTGACTGGTTGTTGGATCAGGAGGCATATTCTCTGTCGCATTTGAAGTCTCTGCTTCGGGTGGGATGACTACATTGTGGAATTTCTCAGGAAGGTCTTCCAGCTCAACTTGTTTGCCGGCGTATAGAATGGTCATGTGCTGAATGAGGTTTTCAAGCTCGCGAACGTTACCTCGCCACTCGTAATGGGAAATAGCAGAAAATGCCCGGGATGAAAGGGTAAAACGCTCCCTGCCGCGAGATTCGGCATATTTTTGAAAAAATGCATCGATCAATAAAGGAATATCTTCAGGTCTTTCTTTGAGTGCGGGGATATGGAGAGGAACGACACTGAGACGATAGTAAAGATCTTCTCTGAAACGTCCTTCACTCACCATTTTTTCGAGATCACAATGAGTTGCCGCTAGAATCCGAGTGTTGACCGGAATAGCTTGAAAGGCGCCTACGGGCTCAAATTCCTTTTCCTGGATGACCCGCAACAGTTTTGCCTGAAGAGCTGATTTCATATCACCGATTTCATCGAGAAAAAGTGTTCCCTGATCCGCATACTGAATTCTGCCAGGCTTATTCGTTGTCGCGCCGGTAAAGGCACCTTTAGTATACCCGAACAGTTCGCTTTCGAGGAGGTCATCAGGGATCGCTGCGCAATTTACAGGCACAAAATTTTTGTTACGTCTGTTGCTTTCAGCGTGTATGGCTTTTGCTACCATCTCTTTGCCTGTTCCGGATTCTCCCCTGATAAGGACAGTGGAGATGTCATCTTCGGCTACCCTGCTGATCAAGTCAAAAAGCTTTCTAATAGGCGCGCTTGAACCTATCATTCCATGGAAGGGCAAATGCTTGGGTTTGTCGGGTTGCTTGTGTGCTTTGCTCGCTGGAGAAATATTTTCGTAAGCTCTTCTCAAGGCCAGGGTCGTTTCAACCGGATCAACTGGTCGGTGAATAAAATGGAAAAGATCAAGCTCGAGTACGCGTTTAATGAAAAGAGGATTTCCGGCTGGAATGATTGGTACTATCAGGGTGTAAGGGTACCGGGTTTTGAGTGAAATGATAGATGATAATTCCGGGTCATTTTGAAAAAACAGTAGATCTATAACCAGAATTGAAATGGAGTTATTCGTTAATGATTCTTCAAGGTCCTGCTCGGAAAAAATATTTTCAATAGTACAGTCAAACTGCAGATCAAGCATATTTGTAAGGGCAGTGAGTCCGGCTGTTTCCCTATCTGCAAAAAGTATTTTGGGTGTAGATGCCATGTAATTAATCAGGAAAACGACATTTGAATGGTTGGTCCGGAGAAATCCTTTCAGAGAGAAGATTGCATCAGGTCAGCGAGTTTACTGGAGGTCCTTCTCATATTGAGACTGAGGAGACGGGCAATTTTTTGAATAACTTTAATCCCCAAAGGAGGATATTTTTCAGCTAAGATATCAAAGCCTTTGTCGGTGAGCGTTACCATCGTGGAAGGCTGTTTTGCTATGACGGTTGCTGATCTTGGTGATTTATCAATAAGTGCCATTTCACCTATAGAACTTCCTTTTGTCAGACGGGCAAGGACTATATTCTCACCTGTATCGGTTTTTTTCTGAACCTCCAGAACACCATTTACAACGAAACCCATGAATGTTCCCTGATCACCCTCAACAAAAAGATATTCTCCCCGTTGTAAATGAATGAAGCTCATATGTCGAGCAAAAACAGAGAGTTCATCTACATTGAAGCTTGAGAAAATAGGTAGATTTATCAGAAAAGATCTGGTCTCCTCCTCACTGTCAGTCATTTCTTTAGGTAACATAGGGCCGCTTCTTATTCACGTACAATTGATTTAACCATCGAAATTTATGGTTTTATGAGTTTGTTATTGTTTGCTTGAGGTTTGTGTGCAGATAAGCTTATCTATCAGAACAAGCATATCACAACAAAAGGACAAAAAACAATAGTGTTGTCTGGCTTGTTTCCTGGTTTTGTCACGGCAATCCGTGATCTTCAGGAAAACTCTTGATTCTTTAGACAGGACATTCTCCTCTAACCCCGGTATACGGGAAAATAAGCCAGGACTCTTTTCAGTCCCCATGCTGTGAGGGGGATAAGTGCCTTGGAGGTATATTCAAGTTTATAATTTCAATACACTCTTCAGTTTTCTTGTTTTTTATAACAGAAATTCTGGAATAAGGCACTAAACAACAAAAAAGATCAATACTGCTTTTCCTTTGGAACCGAATTTTATTGCGATCCTGGACGCTCAACAAAACATATCAATTTCAAACATGATCCTTTATGACTAAAAAAATTCTCAAATTCTCAATCATTCTTATCACGGTAATTGTTTCTCCGGTTCTGGCCATGGAACCTCTTTACGGATCGGTGAAAAAAGTTATCGACGGCGATTCTCTTGTGATTGTTTCAGGAAAGAAAAGATTCGAAGTTCGTCTTTACGGCATAGATTGTCCGGAATACAACCAGCCGTTCTCACCCGAGGCGAAAGCGATGGTAAGAAAAAGAGTCCTAAGTAAGAGTGTTCTGGTTCAGCCGGAGTATTACGATTCTTATAAGAGGCTGGTTGCCATCGTTTCAGACGGGGACCAAACGTTGAACGGTGAACTGGTGCAAGCAGGTTTTGCCTGGGTTTATCCCCGGTACTGCCGGAAAAAAATCTGCAACTCCTGGAAAGAAATGGAAAAATCGGCGAAAAATCAAAAAAGAGGGATGTGGAGTTCTACTCCACCGATACCTCCCTGGAAGTGGAAGAGAATGAAACAGGTGAAGTGAATATGTTCACTTCAGGATTCTGCGATAATTCCCAATGCAGTTTGAATTTTGATGTCATCGGGAAGTTGGTCGTCTCTCAGTGTGTTTTCGGCCTTATCGAGTGATTCCTGTAATTGAGAAACCCGCATTTCGAGAGTTTGTATAGTTGATGAAGCGACATTTTCTGTTGTATCCATCGCCACCTGCAAATCTTGAGCACTCCGCAAGATAGTTTGGAGATTAGCGATTTTGTCTATTCGTAGAAAGAGCTCATCAAAATTTATTGGTTTTTCCAAATAATCACTGGCACCCTTTTTCATTGCTGCAACAGCGGTATCCACTGAAGAATGAGCAGTGATAAGTACTACCTCTATCCGGCTGTTTATTTCTTTGGCAATCTCGAGAACCTCAATGCCGCCGATATCACCCGGCATCATTAAGTCGGTCAGGACGATATCGTAGGGAGCATCCTTGAGCATTTTCTCGGCGACATAACCGTCTGCAGCAACCTGGACATTATAGTTTTCTTTTTGCAGTCGTTGTTCGAGAAGACGTCTTATGACGGGGTCGTCATCTACAACCAGAATAGAAAGGTTTTTCATGAAATACCTCTGTTATTTCTTTTGATAAAAAATCGATCTCAAATGACGTTTAGGTATGAATCTCGGACATACTCCTGTAAGTGATTCCGTTGATCCAATGACAAGATATCCATCATCGGCAAGGCTATCAGCCAGTTTGTCGAAAAGTTTCTTGCGATCTTCTAAAGTAAAATAGATTGCTACGTTTCTACAGAATATTATATCAAATTTACCAAGGGACGTGAAAGGCTGCATCAGATTAAGTTTTTTAAAATTGACCATGGCCCTGATTTCGTCCTTAATTTTCCATGAATCTCCAAAAAGCGTAAAATATTTCTCTAGGTATTTTCTTTCCAGGCCTCTTTCGATTTCAAAACGGTTGTACTTACCATAACTTGCCTGGGCAATTGCTGCATCTGAGATGTCGGTTCCAAAAAGTGTGAATGAATAATTGGATAAATCCTTGAGTAATTCCTTAATGACAATGGCAATGGAATAAAGTTCTTGTCCTGTAGACGAAGCGGCACTCCAGATTTTGATCCTTGTTTTAAGCGAGGATTGTGATGATCGTAAGTCTATTATTTCAGGAAGAATTTTATGTTGAAGCAGCTCAAATGGTCCTTTGTCTCTAAAAAAAAGCGTCTCATTGGTGGTGATGGCATCTATAATTTCTTTTTCTATTTTTTTACTTGGTTCCTGCCTGGCCTTCACGTGGAGGTCCTGGTAAGACTTGCAGCCATATGATTCAGCTATTGAACTGAGGCGGGTTTCAAATAGATAAGATTTACTCTGATCAAGATATATCCCGGTAATGCTCTGAATATATTGTGAAATCAGTTTTAGCTCTTCGGGAGCGATCTTAATCATCTTATTTTACACTCTTGACTATTTCGTCAGCAATTTTGCCGAGTGGTGCAATGACATCAAGGTACCCTAATTCAGCAGGAGCCTTTGGCATTCCATAGACGACGCAGGATGATTCGTCCTGCCCAATGATAAAAGCTGCTTTATCTTTAAGAACTTCAAGTCCTTTAGTCCCATCGGATCCCATACCGGTCATAATGACGGCAGTCGTCCTGCCGACATAATAATCGCCTACCGACCTGAACAGATAGTCGACCGACGGCCTGCAGGAATTTTCGGGGGGATCATCGGTAATTTTAATTCTCCGATGCTGCCCATCGGTACCTGCAACCAGTTTCATCTGCTTGCCGCCTGGAGCAATATAGGCAACATTCGGCAGAATATTTTCACCATTTTCCGCTTCTTTGACCGTTAGCGCACATTTTTTGTCAAGGCTGGCCGCAAGTGACTTCGTGAATACCGGCGGCATATGCTGGACAATTAAAACAGGGACTCCAAGGTCACCGGGTAATTTCGGCAGCATCTGGTTGAGTGCATTCGGCCCGCCGGTTGAGATACCTATAACTATGATTTCCGATTTTCCTCGTCGTGCCGATGTCCTGGCTGGGGTGGTTCGAATGGTTGTGGTTTCTGTTTTTCCGGGAATCGTTCTCCTCGGAGTGGTGGCGACGGGAGGGACAATGCGACTCGTCCGGTTTAACAGACTGGAGCTGAATCTGGAACGAGCGTAAACTCTCAGTATAGGTTCAAGAGCCGCTCTAATTTCTTTCTTACTTTCAGTTTGACTTTTACTCTGTGGTTTGAGGATGAAGTCAAAAGCACCCAACTCAAGAGCACGCATGGTCATATCGCTGCCTTCAGCGGTCAAGGTCGATACCATGATCGCACCGACCGGCAGGCGTTGTCTCTGGATTTCTTCTAATACCTCGATACCGTTCATCTGGGGCATTTCGATATCGAGAGTCAGGATATCCGGTTTGAGGATGTTTATCTTGGAAAGCGCAATTTTGCCGTTATGGGCAACACCTGCCAGTTCTACGCCGGGTATTTCCTCAATTATATCAGAAATTGCTTTGCGATAGACAATGGTATCGTCTACGACAAGAATACGAAGGTTTTTTCCAATCATACAATCACTCAATCGTCTATGCTCAGTACTTTGTCAACATTCAGAATACCAATAAGGTTATTTTCAGTTTTATAAACCCCATTGAAATATTCACCTTGAATACCGCGCATATTAGCGGGAGCTGATTCCCTTTTTTCCATGTCGGCCGAAACCACATCGCTGATCTTTCTCACCAGCAGGCCGACATGTCCGCCGACTGAGTTCACGATGATGTTGCGTGGATCTTGGGTAATGTCTGTTTTTCCGAGACCGAGCTTTCTGCCAAGGTCTAAAATGGTAACTATTTGTCCCCGTAGATTTAAAATACCGAGAACATAATCCGGGGCCTGAGGCACTTTAGTCATTTGCATAAGTTTATTGATTTCCTGAATCTTCAATATATCCATGCCGCAGAGCGCATCTCCGATATAAAAAGTCGCAAGTTCAACAATCTTCCTGCTGTCTGTGTTTGGTCGGTTATCTGTCATTTTAATTCCGTTGGGTTGTTTTTAAACGTTCACCGGCACCCCATATGCGCACGATCAGACCGCAGCGCATAAGCCAGTATAGCCAGTCGGCCTGTTTGCACGTCTCTGGAGCACTGGTGAACGTTTACAGGTCTAGGATTACACGGGTATTTTGCGCTTCTCGGTGAACGATTATGGGTTGTTTCCTGTTTGCGCGAACTAATTTCTCTTAAAGTCTGGCGGTAGATTATCGAATGTGAAACCGTCATTCTTTCTTAGTGCCTTCTTTTTATATAATCATGGACGGATACCATGAGCCGTTCTTTATCGAGCTTGATGTGGTATTCATCTACTCCGACAGCCTTGCCTTTAGCCACATCTTCTGCTGAAGCCAATGTGGTAAGGGCAATAATCGGCAGCTTGGAATACTGGCTGTCGCCCCTGATTTTTTTAGTAAGCTCAAAGCCGTTCATGTTGGGCATTTCGATGTCTGTGACCAGCATTGAAATTTCATCACCATGCTCCATCAATTTGTTCCAGCCTTCCACGCCGTCTTCGGCCTCTATGACATTGTAACCGACTTCAGTCATATAGCCTTTAACCTGGTTTCGAAAGAATTTGGAGTCTTCGGCAATAAGAATGGTGGGAGATTCTCCGTCTTCAATATCCTCTACCTCAAATTTCTCCTGTTCAATAAACCATTGAGGGAAAAGAGTCTGAACCATTTCATATACATTGACCAGCATCGTTGTTTGGTTATCGATAATTATCGACCCCATTATTCCCGGCTGGCTCAATGTAGTGTCATCGACATCAGCATTCACTTCTAGGGCGTCTATAGGACCTACTGCCAGTAATCCGACAGATCGTTTTGCCAGATTGAAAACGATGACCAGAAGATTGTCATGATCGGCTATCGGCTGCACCAAGGCCAGGTCGTCAACACGGATGAGACTGAGACTTCCTCCCCGGTACTTCATGACACGTTTGCCGCCTAATTCCTCAATATCCGATTTTTTGATCTTTTCAATTCTTTCGACCTGATTGAGAGGAACCGCAAATTGTTCTGTTTCGGAACTTTTAAAGATAAGAAGGGATTGTTTATCCTGTATGGCCTTGTTAGCGGCTTCGGCAGCTTTGGCTACTTCCGATGCCCGGTCTGAACCGTCAATTGAAGTAAGTTGAGCCATTCTGGCGAGATTGCTGACATCCAGGATGAGTGCAATACGACCATCACCCATAATCGTCGCCCCTGCGTAGCCCTTGCATTGCTGCAAATGCCTGCCGAGCGGCTTGATGACAATTTCTTCAGAATCCTGCAGACGGTCAACAATCAGGCCATATTTCATGGAACCGGTAGAAACCACAACAATATTAAGTGCACTGGAAGCGGCAGATCTCCGGTCAATCACCGAACGCGGATGTTCGTCCCTGTCATCTGCTGTATCATATTTAGAATCATTTCCACTATTGAAAAGAGGAGAATTTCTTCCGCGCCGATCATATACTTTTTCTCTTCTGTCCGGCTTCATCTCTCCGGTCTCGGGATCATAGTAGGTTCTTTCTATGCCGATAACATCTGCCAGTCTAATCAGAGGCAACAAAACTCCACGCAATCGGACTACCTCGGCGTCTCCAACTCTTTCGACTCTGTCTTTAACCTGACCGGCAGGGATACGAAGAAGCTCCTCAAGGTTAACCTGCGGGATGGCGTACCTTTCCCCTGCGGTTTCAATAATCTGACAGGGGATAATCGCAAGGGTCAGAGGGAGTTTTATTGAAATTGTGGTCCCGGAACCTTTTTCAGAAATGATATCGACATTACCGCCGAGTTGATCCAGATTCGTTTTGACGACATCCATACCGACTCCGCGGCCGGATACGTCAGTGACTTCTTTTGCGGTTGAAAAACCCGGCAGGAAAATTAAATTGACCTTTTCCTTATCCGACATGACCTGGGCTTGTTCGCCGGTTATAAGCCCTTTATTTACCGCACTCGCGGCAAGTGCTTCACCATCCAGACCTTTGCCGTCGTCGCTGATCTCAATGACAACCTGTCCAGCTTCATGGTAGGCTTTTAAAACGACAAGTCCCGTCTCAAATTTTCCACTTTTCTTACGCTCGGCAGGTGTCTCAATTCCATGATCGACAGAATTGCGAACCAGATGCGTTAGCGGATCATTGATTGCTTCAATAATAGTTTTATCGAGCTCAACATCTTTTCCGACAATATTGAGATCGATAGTTTTGTTGAGTTTTTTGGACAGATCTCTTACGACGCGGGGAAACTTATTGAAAACATTGCCTATAGGTTGCATTCGGGTAAGCATTATAGCTTCCTGCAACTCAGACGTGATAAGATCGATGCGTTGGCCGACCGCCTCTGCATTCCGCAGATCGTCGGAGCCAATGGTCTGCAGCAATTGATTTCGGCTGAGCACCAGTTCTCCGGCCAGGTTCATTAAAGAATCAAGGAGGCTGACATGAACCCGAAGCGATGCTTCAGCTTTTGCCGGTGGACCCTGTTGTGCTTTTAATGCTGAAGAGCCTGATTCGATGGTTGTCTCAACGGCAGGAAGAGATCGGACCTGCTCTTGCCGGTCATTGTCTTCTTCCTCGAATTCTTCTTCCTGCTCTTGATCCATCGATGATTCGGGTTCGGTGACCTCGGTGACCGGATCGTCTTCTGCATCTATAGTCAGAATCGGTGAATTAGCTTCAGTGGTTTCTGGAGGGGGCGTTTTCACAGCGGCCTGTGCCTTCGGTGCTTTCACTTGTTCAGCAGCAGGCTGGGAAAATGTTCCTTCTGCTATAGCATTTAAGGGGACAAGGCTTGATGTAATATCCACTTCGTTGCTGTTCTGAACGTCTTCTATCATACTTTGCAGCTGGTCCGCGGCTATCAGTAAGACATTTATTATTTCCGGCGTTGGAATAAGCTTTTTACTGCGAATCATGCCGAGAACGTTTTCCGCCGCATGGGATAGATCCTGAATTGTCGTCAACCCCATGAATCCTGCCCCGCCTTTTATGGAATGGGCTGCACGGAAAACCTTGTTCACGAGATCTTCATCTATATTTGCGCCACCTTCCTCGACAGCCAAAAGGTCATTTTCTATATCTGCAAGATGTTCGAGTGATTCCTCAATAAATCCCTGCAATATTTCGTCGTCTTCTATTTCCATAAAAACTCCCTGTATTTAGTGCCTTTCTCCTAAAATTCCGTCAAAAAAAGAACATGGAGAATATCTTAAAGGTGAACTGAGTCCGGACTTTTTCCCCTTTTACCGGAATGCCCATTCTCTTGTGGGGTGATAGATTATTCGATCCACTATTAAAGGTTATACATACAGGCTTTTCGATGTACAGGAGTATTTAGTACCTTACAGATTATTTTCTTGTCTTTTTAAGGAAATAATTTTGGTTTCTGGTTCCCATGCGCTGCATGGGAACCCAACTTATATTGCGTCGCAATCTCTTCTGCACTTGTTTACCAGTGGTAGAGGTGATCCCGGTGCAAGAAAGCTTATCTTATAAATATTGGATGCGGTGCATCAGGATAGAGTACCCATGCGGCGCATGGGCACAAGAAAAAATCGATGGCCATTCGCAAGAACACATTTATAACGGGAAGCGTTATTGAATGCGGTGCATGGATACCAGACTCAGGAGGGGGCAGGGGCCTTACTGGATGCCGAGCAAATGAAGTTCATAAGTAAGGTGATGTCCGGCAAGAGGATGATTGTAATCCACGGTGACCTGAGAACCCTCGACGGAAATAACTGTAGCAGGAACTTTTTCCTCAACGCCATCCTTGTCTATTTTAAGTGCCAGAACCATACCTGGTTTTGGCTGCAGGGCATCAACCATTTTTTGACTGTCTATGGTTTGCAGAAGATCCTTCTGCCGAGGTCCAAAGCCCTCTTCAGGAGGAATACGTACTTTACGGCGCTCACCGACTTTCATCTCGACGATAGCGGTTTCGACGGTTGGCGGGAGATCACTGTTACCGAGCTTGGTGAGCAGGGGATCCTGCTCTTCTACAGAAATAAACACTTCGCCATTATCCAGTTTTCCTGTAAAGGCGATTGATACTGTGGAATTTGGTGTGGGGTGTGACATATAGGAACTCCTTGTTATCAGACACTATGAAATTAAAAGTTGTAAATTAGAGAGCCATAATATAGGAGATGATCTGGTTTACGCAAGTACAAGAGAGTATAAAAACCGTCAAAACTGTGAGAGTCACTTGACAAAGCTGGAAGAGCTGTCTAATTTAGACGTCTTTTCGGCTTGATTTGAGTTCGAATTGTATTTTTTCTTGAAAGCTTCATCCCTCCTTTTCCTCTTAAAGACCTAAAGCGAGAGATCTAAAACGAGAGTTGAATATTTATTGTCGCAAAACATCTATAGAAAGCCATGGTATCACTTAATTTCGATAAAACAAAAGACGGTCTACTACCTGCAATTGTGCAGGATTATCAAACCAATGAAGTGCTGATGCTTGCCTATATAAATAAGCTGGCCTGGGAGAAAACATTGGAGACGGGTAAGGCCCATTACTGGAGCAGGTCGAGGAATCAATTATGGTTAAAAGGTGAAACCTCAGGTCATGTGCAGAATATTCATGATATCCTAATTGATTGTGACGATGATACAGTTATCTACAAGGTTGAACAACTTGGCGGGGCGGCATGTCATACCGGCCATCGATCCTGTTTTTATCGACAGTTGAATGGAGATGATCTTGTGACAAAAGAAGAGAAAGTGTTTGACCCGAATGTGGTCTATGGGAAGAAATAATCTCGATAAATTTTAAAAGACGATATGAAGTTGTGGGAGATATAGCGATGGACCAGTTGAAATTAGGACTACCGAAAGGTAGTCTGGAAAATGCTACAATTGAGCTTTTTGAGAAAGCCGGATGGTTAATTAAGCCTGCGGCCAGGAATTACTTTCCCAAAATTGACGATCCGGAGTTGGATTGCTCAATCTGCCGGCCCCAGGAGATGTCCCGTTATGTGGAAGACGGCTTGCTTGATGCAGGGATTACCGGCAAAGATTGGACGATGGAAAACTTGTCTGATACCGTTTTGGTCTGCGATTTAATCTATTCTAAAGTGAGCAGAAGGCCAACCAGGTGGGTTATTGCCGTTGCAGGCGACTCTCCCATTAGAACTCTTGAAGATCTTGAAGGAAAAAAGATTTCAACGGAACTGGTCAATGTTACCAAAAGGTTCTTTGCAGAAAAAAATATTAATGTGGAAATTGAATTCTCATGGGGCGCAACCGAGGCTAAAGTTGTTTCGGGCCTCGCCGATGCCATCGTCGAAGTAACGGAAACCGAAAGCACTATTCGCGCCCATGGGCTGCGGATCATCCATGAATTGATGGAGTCCAACACCCAATTTATCGCCAATAAAGATGCTTGGAATGACCCGTGGAAGCGGGAAAAAATCGAGAATATTGCTTTACTGCTTCAGGGTGCTTTAAATGCCAACCGAATTGTTGGTTTAAAAATGAATGTGTCCAGCGATAAACTTGATGACATCGTCGCCATACTGCCATCCCTGAATGCTCCAACTGTAGCAAGTCTTTACAATCAGGACTGGTATTCTGTTGAAACGGTTGTTTCAGAAGATATAGTGAGGGATCTTATCCCGCAATTAAAGAAAATCGGGGCGGAGGGCATTATTGAATATGCCTTGAATAAGATAATATCGTAATAAATCAAAACGACGTTATTTAGGCGAATGAAGAAATGACGTCGAAGAATCAAGGTTTCTACGACACAATTTAAAAGAATACATTAAAAAATTACTAAAGGAGAAGAGTATGGATTTTTCCAAGGTTGAGTTTCTCCTGAGTGTTCATCGGCTTAATCAGCTTCCCCCACCGGAACTCCCTGAAATAGCTTTTGCCGGTCGTTCGAATGTCGGTAAATCAAGCCTGATCAACAAGCTGATTGGCCGAAAAAGCATGGTGAAAGTCAGTGCCCGTCCCGGGAAAACGCAAGGATTGAATTATTTTCGGGTGGGTGATGACTTTTTCCTGGTCGACCTTCCCGGCTACGGCTTTGCCAAGGTTCCCAAAGTAATGCAGAACAGCTGGCAGTCGTTAATATCGACTTATCTGGAACAGAGAAAAACACTTCGGTGTGTCGTTGTTATTATGGATATTCGTCATGAACCGAAGAGCCAGGATACACAGTTGGTTCAATGGCTGAGGCAAAATTCTATTCCCTGTCTGCCGGTATACACCAAGATCGATAAAGTCTCCGGGAGTATCAGGGAAAAAAACGCTAAACTCCTAGATGCCGGCCATACTTTTCATGCTGAGGAAAGAGTGCTCTTTTCTGCCAAAACAGGTCAGGGGCGCGATCAACTTCTAGCTGCTCTTGAGGGATTCCTTTCTTCGTAACCCTAATGGCAACGTAAAAACGCTTCATCTGTTTGGTTGCACCCCAAGGGCACTTTAAGTCTACGCTTATTCTACGGGGCGCAACCAATTTCTTTCATTACTACTTGCTCTAGTAGACCGTAATAATAGAAGTTTTGTGTGTCTCGCATTTAAAGTTTCTAAAAGGGGAGGCTGCTCAGTCTCCCCCCTTATTTTCTTAAATCTTTCATTTCTGAAAGATATGTTTTCTTTTATTTATCTTTTCTTTTTCTGTTTCGGCAGCCCTGATAGTGGTATACGATATTGTGATAAGAACAAGTCATTGAATAACTGCCCGAATATACTTATGTCGACGGTTGCAGTGCTGTTTTATAATAAGGAGAAATGATGCAGGAATTATCTAAATCCCAGAAAGCCCGACATGCCATACGAACTTTTAAAATACTTGCCGATTCTCTGCCCCTTCAGGGAGCATACAAACCCTCCGGAAAGATCGGTGAAAAGCTGGCAGAGGCTTTAAGGCAGCTCAGTCCGGAAATATACGGTTCGATGTCGGACAGCAGGATTGTCGAGCTTAAAGGGCTTGAGTATGTAATTGATAGAATGCCCAAAGGAATCGAAAATTGCACGAGAATTATTCTCACTGCTCAGGAGGATTTCCAGGAGACATCTTTTGCTAAAATTGTACCGCTAAAGAGGCGCAGGGTTTCCTATGCTGTTTCTGAAAATGAAATCTGTTTTGTTATAACCACTGGGAAAAGTGAAATTTATGATATTCTCACTCATATAACTTTTTTGAATATTGAAGCACAGAAAATTTACCAACAGGCACATAATCGAGTCGAAGGGATTAGCTCGGAATGGGCTGAACTTGAGCGAATCGTTGCAAAAGACCATATACTAGAAGATGCAGCACTGGAACAGGCAATCTGGAACCTTTCAATTATATTAGGGCGTACATATAAGGAAACTAAGGAGACATACGATTATCTCGAGCGAAACAGGCTGGATTTCAATACCAACAGCGGATTGTTTAACATTGTTTACGGGATAGGCAAGAGGATTATGGCTGAGCAGAATGCGACAAACAGTGAACTCACAGTATATTTTACTCCCTCCCTGCACGAAATGATGGATCATCAGAAGTATGCATCTCTCTGGGCCAGAAGTTTAAAAGAGTCATTGTGTCGATTGAGCTTCCAGGACCGTCCTATTCACGTAATCAGCGCCAACATGCATTCCATGAGGAATTTACTTTTTGGCCCCAAGGTCCTGAGAGAAGCGGGAGAAATTGTACCTGACAATATCTATGAAATGGTGAGGGCGGTCCGGGACATGGAAGTGGCAATGGATGCATTCGCTAAAGATCACGGTTTTATCTTTCAGCAAGATGAATCCGGCTCAAATATTGATATCAACATCATCGATCTTTCCCTAATTGAACAAAGTCATATACATCCATTGTTAAATATTGATTTCAATCTCATGAAGGAAGCAGCACCGGTGTTATTGGTTATGGATTATGCATTTGGCACTCAAGCATATGATATAATGGATGAATTGCTATCTCCGTTTTATTTCAGAAATCAAGAAGTGTCATTGAATATTAAATCTATTTCTATAATGGGCAAAGCAGGAGTCCTGCCAGGCAGGAAAGGTGATATCATGCTTGCATCAGCCCATGTAATTGAGGGTACGGCTGATAATTATATTATTGATAATGATCTTAGTATCACCGATTTTGATGAATCGGTGAGAGTCTACGTCGGTCCAATGGTAACGGTGCTGGGAACTTCCCTCCAAAACCGCGATGTTCTCGAAAGATTTCATTCATCAAATTGGCGAGCCATCGGTCTTGAAATGGAAGGAGGGCATTATCAGCGGGCAATAAACGGAGCCAAAATACAAGGACACATTCCGGCAGATATAAAAACCAGATATGCATATTATGCATCAGATAATCCGATGATTTCAGGACAAAGCCTTGCTTCCGGGCCGATGGGAGATGAAGGTATCGAGTCAACGTACATGATATCCAAGGCAATTCTGGAAAAAATCACCAATTATGATGAAACAGAAAAAAACTGAAAGAAAAGGGGCCCTCCTGCTTAATCTCTCTCCTTGGATTCTGGCAACAGCATGCTCTCTTCTGCTGATACTGCTCACAATATTTGCAGTGAGCAACTACCAGCGGGAAAAAGAATTGATCGTTGAAGCGCTCTCGCAAAAAGGGATCACTCTCATGCGCTTTATTAATAGTTCTGTAAGGGAGTCAATACGGGATAATTTAAAAACTTCTGAGCAATGGAATAAGTGGGAAGACCACATGCAGGCAGCTATGCAGCAGGCGGTTGAGCAACCCGGAGTGGAATTTGTACTGCTATTGGATTCCGGCGGGACAGTATTGTCAAGTGCCGGAGAGAATCTTACAGGTGAGACAGTCGATGCTGAGATTCTGGCTTTTGTTGATGCTCTAGGTTCCGGTGATTTAGGCCGATTTGTAACACGCATAATTAAAAACGGTCAGGGGGAAAAAAGAAAATTCCAGATAGCAGCGTGGTATCTCCCGCCAAACATGAGAGGTGGAGGTATGCATGGTTCTCCTGGCAGAGGCCCTCGAAGAGGGCAGATGATGGGAAGATTCAACCAGCATCCCCAGTTTGCGTTGGCTCAGGAGGAAATGGAGCGTCTGCTTGAGCTGAGACCTATATATGTAGTACAGTTGGATTTTGAACAGTTTAATTCTCCGCTTCAACGGCAATTTTTGCAAATCGTCATACTGCTGGTCGTCATCATTCTTGTCGGTATAGGTGGGATGCTGTCTTTTTCCACCCTAAGAGGATTGAAAGGTTCTCAGCTGCGTCTTGGCAAGATGAGAGCATTTACCGATATTCTCGTTTCTTCTCTGCCGATAGGATTAATTGCAACCGATAGCAGCGGTGCGATTCAGGTTTATAATAGTTCCGCCGGAGAATTGATTGGCTTTGATGCAGAATCGATAATAAACAGACGTCCCGAAGTCTGTCTGCCCTCTGAACTGGCAAAGATGTTTTCGGGCAATGGAAAGGATGGTCAAACAGAACGTCAGACCGAGATCTCTTTACATCTTGTACCGAAAAAATACAGTACTTTACAACTCTCATCCATAGTTGTCCTCGATGATAGTGGCCAATTTGCCGGGGAGGTACTGCTCATCAGGGATCTGACGACTGTAAAGCGACTGGAAAAAGAATTGCAGCGTAACGAACGGCTGGCGGCACTTGGAAAAATGGCTGCAGGCGTCGCCCATGAACTGCGTAATCCTTTGAGTTCCATCAAAGGGCTTGCCGTTTTGCTGAAGGCCAAGTTTTCAGTTCCAAGTTATGAAGCTGAAACCGCAGATATCCTGGTTAAAGAAGTTGAAAGGCTTAATCGGAGCATAGGAGAGCTGCTGGATTATGCCAAACCAGCCCAACTAAAAAGAGATGCTGCGTTCATACAGGAAATAATTGGGAAAACCGTCTCGCTGGTGCAGGTTGATGCCGAATCCTATAATATCGATATTCGACTTGAAATGGACCATGAAATCCCTCAGATTCTGGTTGATACAGATAAGATGAACCAGGTTTTTCTGAATCTTTTTTTGAATGCGATCCAGGCAATGGAACATGGCGGCGAGTTATTGGTACGTGCTGAAAAAGATCAGCACACAATCATAATCACAATCCGTGATAGTGGGATCGGTATTGAACCGGAAAACCTGAACAGAGTATTTGATCCATACTATACAACCAAAAACGATGGGACGGGACTCGGTCTTGCCATGTCTTCCAAGATTGTTGAAGAGCACGGTGGAAAAATAGAGATAAAGAGTGTTTATGATGAGTTTACAGAGGTTAGGGTGATTCTGCCTTTGGTAAATGGTGGAGTTAGCTGATATGGATGTTATTGTTTGAGAAACCTCTGGAAAAACAGGAACATAATGCTTTTTATAGTTTACAAAATGTAAACTATATACATGTAAGGTTTACGTCAATTCAGTCCAAAACCCCTTTGGGTCCTGGTCCCCATGCGTTGCATGGTGACCCATCCACGACTGCGCCGCAGTCTTCAAACACCTGAAGCAATAATTGATATACAGCAGGATGCAACGCATCCATAAAAAGATCCCATGCACCGCATGGGATCCAGCCCCCGGCATGTGTTGTTTACATTTTGACAATTACTTGTATTGCATGTTGTAAAGCATTTCATACTCACCTTTTTGGGCAATAAGTGAATCGTGAGTTCCCTGTTCAACGATCGAACCATCCTTGATGACTATGATCCTGTCGGCATTTTTGATAGTCGAGAGACGGTGGGCAATGACCAGGGTCGTTCTATCTTTCATCAAATTTTCCAAAGCTTTTTGTACTTCCCGCTCAGATTCTGTGTCGAGAGCTGAGGTTGCTTCATCAAGTATCAATATCGGTGCATTTTTTAAAATAGCCCTGGCGATCGATATGCGCTGTTGTTGTCCTCCGGATAAACGAGCTCCTCCTTCGCCTATGATCGTGTCAAAACCATTTGGCAATGACTGTATAAAGTCATAGGCAAAAGCAGCTTGAGCAGCCTCATGGATAAGTTCTTCCGGAGCCTGCTGGTCACCGTAGGCGATATTATTACGTACGGTGTCATTAAATAGGATGGTTTGCTGCGTGACCATGGCAATTTGGTTTCGGAGCGAAGCCACAGTGACATCTCTGATATCTATTCCATCAATTAAAATACTTCCTTGTTTGAGGTCGAGAAAGCGAGGAATAAGGTTGGTGATCGTCGTCTTGCCGCCACCGCTTGGTCCAACTATGGCAAGCGCTTCACCGACTGGAACAGTAAGATTTATATTCGACAGAACAAAATTTTCATTGTCGTAGCTAAAATTGAGGTCTTTACATTCTATTTGCGAAGAAAACGGCGGCAAAGGAATAGCGTCTTTTTTATCCCGTATTTCCGGCTCGATATCCAGAATTGCATAAACCCGCGTTGCGGCCGCTAAACCCTGTTGAATTACCGAGTTGATTTTTGTAACGCTTTTGACCGGTTCATAGGCAGCTATAAGCGCTGTCAAAAAAGCGAAAAATGTCCCCGGAGTCATATTGCCGCCAATAACCTCTTTCCCGCCAAACCAGATAATCATTGCAATGGCACAACCGCCGATGAATTCCATCATAGGATGTTGCAGACAGCGGTATTTAGCATCTCTCATTGTGAGGACAAAAAGGCGGGTTACCTGATGTAAAAATCTTTTGCTTTCATATTCCTCTTTGGTAAATGCCTTGACTATCCTGTTTCCGGTTATTGTTTCATGCAGGATATTGGAAACATGGGCGACTTCTTCCTGTGTCGAAGTACTGAGTTTTCTAAATAAACGACCAAATTTTACTATCGGATAAGCTGCGATCGGCATCACTATAAAGGTGATCATTGCCAATCTCCAGTTCATATAAAAGACAACACCTAGCAGGATAATTACCTGAAAAAAATCACGAATCACTCCTACAAGTGCATTCGATACAGCTTGCTGCAGAAGTGCTACATCTGAAATTACCCGGGACATCAGGGTACCAGTAGGCATTTCATTAAAAAATGAGAGTGATTGTTTATGGATGTGGTTGAAAATCTGCACACGAAAGTCACGAATAATTGACTGGCCAACCTGTTGTAAAAGAATTGAATAGATATAGTAGACTATACCTTTAAGTAAAAAGATAAGAAGAACTGCAAGTGGCAGAATTTTAAGATAAAAACCGTTCTGTTCAATAAATATTTTATCTAGAACGTCTTTCACCAACCAGGTTTGAGCGCCTGTTCCGACTGAAACACCGATCATGGCAAACATGGCAATCAGGAGTTTTGCCTGATACGGTTTTATCACTTCGTACAAACGTTTGAAAGTTTCTTTATTAGTCATGGATGATGAGGAACGGTAAAAATGAATAAGGCAGAGAAACTACTGCCGAAAAGTTAAATGGATTCTGTAAAGTATCCCAATTGTGATATGTCCGTAAGAACCTAAAATTTCGGATGGCTAAGTAAAAAAATCATATGAAAGGCGCAACTACGCATATGAAGAGTTTTTACGACGCCATCAATTGTTACATTATATTGTGTAAAGATCCTATCATTAAGACAATCCCTAAAAAAATATCTCCCGCAATGATCTCGATACCTTAGGGTAGCCCTTTTTACTCCAGAGGCGATGAAAGAGGCTGAACCATTGTTCCGGATATTGCCTAATGAATGGTTCATAGAGTTGGATACACTTTGTAGAAAAATCATTAATGTTTTCATCGTTTACTTCTTTGTACTCGGGGAGATCTACGGTATCAAAGTCAATATGCAACACTCCGTCTTTCATATAGTAAACGCTTGTCATAACCGGTGCCTTGGTCCGAAGATGCAATATAGCCGATCCTTTGGCACAAGCTACTGGTTGTTTGAAAAAGTCGACATGAGTGCCGGTACCTGAATATCTCTGATCAAGGCTGACGATAAGTAATCTGTTGTCTGTCAAAGCCTGTTGGTAAACCTTCATGCCCTCACGACTGCTCAATTGTTGCAGACTGTTGCCGTAGTGTCGCCGTTGGCGAACGAAAAAACGATCTGAAAGGGGATTGCTTTGTCTCTTGTAAATAAGGCTTGTCGGCAGGTCGGACATATTGAACCAGGCAAAATACGCTTCAAACCAACTGGCGTGAATTGTGGTAAGTATCACTCCTTTTCCCTGGCTGAGAGCTTCTTCGAGTTTGTCTCGTCCTGAGATCCTGGCATTTTGAATCAATTTTATGAAGCTTTTTCTATGGAGGATAAATACCAAGCCGAATGTCCGGGTAAACTGAAGATATACTTTCCTTAACAACCGAATTTTCGCGGAATGATCGAGTTCGGGAAAGACAGTCGAGAGGTTTTTATAGGCAACTTTGATACGAAAAGGAAATACTACCCAGGCAAAATATCCGATGGCTGTAGAAATAAAGAGGATCACCGGAACAGGCAGGAGATTGATGGAAAAAATGGTACTTCGGAGTAAAGTATATTCCAGCTTATGTTTGAGTGTCATATCGAAAGTGAAAGCAGTTTTTGAATTTAGCCTTACAAATAATGAAAGAAAAACGCGTAAACTACACCACTGAAATGGGGAAGCAAAGCGGTTTTTTATAATCAAAGAGCTCTGCGAAAGGCTTATCGGCAGCAGGGACCAAGGGGAAAACTTGCTTTTTTCGGTTACTTATGGCATAATTATACCAGCAGTAGAGATGATTTTCTGTGTTAATGAGTAAGGATAAAGTCGTAAAAAACTAAAATCGGATAGCTAAAGTGTAATACTTCATCAGTGTTGCTAAAATTTTCACTATTTTGGCACAACATCAGAGAGGAGAAGCATATGAGCTTTATGAATGAGATTAAAAAAGTCGTAGTTCCGGTTGATTTTTCTGATAATTCAAAATTAATCGCTGAGTCTGCCGGATATCTTGCGGGGAAGTTCGGGGCTTCGATGTATCTCGTTTTCATCGTGCAGAACTTCGAGGACTATTCCGGTTTTTTTGTACCGCAGATGACCTTGCCGACTCTGGAAGGAGAACTCACCGAAAGTGCCGAATTAAAAATGGCATCATTTAGTGAGGAGATAGCACAATTTTGCGAAAAATCCGGAGTAAAAGAATTAAATTATAAAGTATTCATGGGCGACGTCGGTGAAAAAATTGTTGAGTATGCCAACGAGGTAGAGGCAGACCTTATAGTCATGGGAACTCACGGTTATAAGGGACTTGAAAAGATTATGTTCGGCTCCGTTGCAGATAAGGTAGTACGTGCCGCAGCCTGTCCGGTCATGACTATTAATCCCTACACCTGCTGCAGATAACCCGCAATTCTCAAAAACAGATGAAATGCGGGGTAGGTGCAGGGATGCAGAACTGTTAACCTGCTACTATCAACAAGCCGTTTTTGAGGTTATCATTTTCAGGCTGAGGTTTGCCAATAACTGCGGAACAGGAAAATCCTGGAAACAGATAGCATTGGACCGGAATTCTGCCAAATTTATGCGTCGGAAAGACGCTTTCAAGTTGTGCATTCCATTCCTCCGTAATAGCAGTTAAAACATTGTCGATCTTCATCTCATGGTCCGGAAACTTGTCTTGTTGCGCAATATCAGTAAGCCTGTCATAAATCTTTGAGAGCAACCCTTTGTTTACTTCATGGAATGTAGCTGCAGCTTGAGAGGCTTCTTCGCTATTCCAGCCGATAAGTCCGGGAAGATCCAGAGTTCCTGCTGGAAGTGCGGGTTGATTTGTTTTTTGTTCGTATAATTCAAGAAGAAGATCCGCGGCATCATGGCTTGTAGTAAAAAATATCTCACATTCGGGCATATCACTTTCGAGAAAAAGTGCCTTCCAGCCATTAAACCTTTTTTTGATATTTCCAGTATTAGCCGCGACCATATTATTTTCTAACTGGTTGAGTTCGGCAAAAGGGTTGTCTTCATCCAGTTCTTCTATTTCACCATGTAATGCTCTGAAGAGTCCGGCTTGATCGTCTTCAAGAATTGCCAGATTGGCGGCAATTTCTTCTTCTTCCTTATCCAGAATCTCACCGATAGCCAAAACCAGCCGGGCCTGCCAGAGTTTACCTTCTTTATCCGCGAGTAATGATTTTGCTTTCTGATCATCAGGAGTAAGTAGTGAAGCAATGATTCCCCGTTCCGAATCCTCATCCATAGCAGTACTACCCGAATTGGCGGCGAGAACAAGAGAACTCAGCTGGGCGGCATAATCGTCTTTTCGATTCCGGATATCTGCAACCAAACGCAAAAAACGATCCCGATGTTCTCCCAGGGGACAGGGAGTATGTTCTTGACAGAATCCTGATTTAATGAAACTATCGGAGAATTCATCGCCGGAGCCGGCGGGATCATCTTCAACCGGCTTGATAAGGTGAAGTTTCTGAAATAACAAAAAAAATGGATATTGGCGTATCGAGTAGATTTCCGTTCCCGGAAAAAAAAGGGTATTGAGTGAGTTCATATGCAAAGTCTTTGGGGAAAAATTTCTTTTTATCTTTCAGCAGCGCTGTATGTGCTGTTTAACCTGCGTCTCGGACCGGATATCGGTACAACCGTAAAAGCAACGCTTTGGCAGATCCTTCAAACAGCGCCTTACGTAGTCGGTGTTACCTATTTGATTGTCGCCACGCTGCAATATATGGCAGATGGTGAAAAACTTCCATGGGACAGGCGGCTGCGATTATTTTTTGCGCTCGGAATCATAGCCGGACTCATTTACGGCATATACGAATATGCCGGAGTCGACGTCGGCAACAAATAATACATGGACTCTCGCTTACTGTCACTCTGTAAATTGGTAGAATCGGTCTGCTGAGAATAACAACCTGATTTATTATGTTCTATCTCCACGTTTCTAACCGAACAGAAAATCTTCTGCGCCACCTGGCCGAAGTTATGCAGGCTGACAGGCAGCCTGATTTCTTTTCCACGGAGTTATTTCTCATTCAGAGTCAGGGGATGGAGCGAATGATCGCCCAAACCCTGGCCGACGAGTTTCGCAGTTTCTGCAATTTTAAATTTTTCCTGCCCCTCGATTTTCTGGGATTTATCGCCGACAGACTAGGAATGGGAATAACCCCCGACGGCTTTCAGCGGCAGATCCTCACTTGGCGGCTTGATGGTTTGCTCCGGGAGCTTTCCGAAGAGGTTTACCTGCCTCTTCGCAGCTATTTATCAGGAGAAAATAGCGCGTTAAAGCGTTTTCAGCTTGCCCGTCGCCTGGCAAATATCTTTGATCAATATCAGGTTATGCGCCCTGATATGCTCTTAAAATGGGATCGAGGCCTTCTCGCTACCAGCCATCCCGCAGAAAAATGGCAGATGGATCTCTGGAGAAGGCTGCTTGCCCAACCAGGTGGAGAAGTTCATCGCGGCATGCTTTTCAGCCGGGTAATAGAGCGGCTTGAGAGTGGTGAAAGCCTCTCCGAACTTCTGCCGAAGCGCATTTCGGTTATCGGCCTGCATACGCTTCCTCCGATCTTCCTCAATTACCTCAATAGCCTGTCCGGTCATATGGATGTCCACCTGTTTTTGCTTTCTCCCTGCCGCAATTACTGGGGAAATGTGGAGAGCCAAAGAACCCTGTTCAAAAGGATGGTCCGGACAGAAGTCGAATATAATATACCTGAGGAGGAAGAACACCATCCACTCCTGGCAGTTCTTGGCAGGCAAGGGCGGGATTTACAGAATATGATGCTGGAAGGCGCTGATTTCGCCCTGGAATTCTCCAGTTATGATGATCCCCTCAATGGCAAAGAATATGAACGAGGTTCGCTTCTGCAACGGCTTCAGGCAGATCTGCTGGAAGGCTGCCTGCCTGATATACCAAATGGACCGAGTGCTTCTGTAGCTGCAAATGACGATTCGATTCAGGTGGTTTCCTGTCATTCAAAATTGCGGGAAATTGCTGTCTTAAAGGATCACCTTCTCAAGCTGCTGCATCAGGAACCACAACTGGAGCTGCGGGATATAATCGTCATGGCTCCGGATATTCAGGAATATGCCCCCCTCATCCCGGCTATCTTTGACGATATTCAGCATTCCATTGCCGATCGCAGTATCCGCCGGCGTAATTCAATAATCGCCGCCTTCCTCAACTTTCTCGATCTCTTTGACGGCAGGTTTGGCTGGAGTGAACTGCTGGATCTGCTCCGACAGCCGGTAGTGTATCCTCAGTTTCAGCTTTCCTTATCCGACCTCGATACCCTGCAGCAATGGGTGACAGGCGCAGGAATCCGCTGGGGCTTGTCCGGCCTGCAGCGCAGTGAAGCTGGTCTGCCTGGTTTTGATGAGACCAGTTGGCGGGCGGGTCTCGACCGGCTGCTCATGGGTTACGCCATTGAGGCCGATGATTTTATCGATGATGTACTTCCTTTTAACGAAATAGAAGGAAGAGGCGCACTTGCTCTGGGAGGGCTCTGCCGGTTTATTGAAGTGGTTGAAGAGGCCCGCGAAAGCTTTCAGCATAGCCGCGGAATCGCCGACTGGTCGGAGACGCTTCAGCAGACAGTCGAGCAGCTTTTCGGGGACGAATACGAGCAGGAACTTGTCGAACTGCGGACTCTGGTCGGAGAGCTTGCCGAATCAATCAGCCTGTTTCATTCCGGCGAGGTTGAGTTTAAAGTGATTCGTGAATGGTTTACTCAATCGGCCAAAGAGAGTCGGTCCAGTAGTGGATTTTTGCGTGGTCAGTTAACCTTTTGTTCCATGCTGCCGATGCGTTCAATACCATTTAGGGTCGTCTGCCTCATAGGGCTTTGCGACGGTGTGTTTCCCAAAAACGATATCCATGACACCTTTGACCTGATGGGAACGGATTTCAGGCCGGGCGACCGTTCGCCCCGTGCCGATGATCGGTATCAGTTCATGGAAGCGCTGCTGGCGGCACGGTCACATCTGTATCTCAGCTATATCGGCCAATCGATCCGCACCAATGAAATAATTCCCCCCTCAGTCGTGATAACAGAATTTCTTGAAGTGCTTGAGAAGGGATATGGAGCAAAAGATATTGTTGTCCGTCATCCCCTTCACCCATTCAGCAGAAAATACTTTGATGAAAACAGCGGCCTTAAACTGTTCAGCTATGACAGTTATTCCTGCAAAACAGCAGAAAAGTTGCAGCAAGGGGTACAGCCGAAAGAAGATTGGTGGCAGGGAGCTCTGACCGGAATAAAAGATAAGGTACTCTTAGGTGAGCTGCTTCGATTTTATGTCAATCCACAAAAATACTTTATCAAAGACTGTCTCGGCATTCGGTTGGACTTGGGCGAAGATCTACCGGAGGACAGGGAGTTGTTCGAACTGTCCGGTCTTGATAAATATCATGTCGAAGAGGAGATTCTTCGGCGCCAACTTTCTGGAATGTCAGGTAATATAGTCAAGAGAATCCAGACCAAAGGGCAATGGCCGCTTGGCACCTCCGGTCAGCTTGCTTTTGAAGAAAAACAATCCGAGGTGGATTTCTTTATTAATCTGGTGCAGGAGCAGCAAATGGGGACACAGTGTGCCGATATACCGATAGATCTTGCCGTTGGCAACTATCGCCTTCTTGGGACACTTTCCAACCTTTATGATAACGGCATCATGCTGGTTCGGTTCGGCAAGCTCCGGGGACGGGATCTCCTGTCGGGCTGGATACATCATCTGGTGGTGCGTCGTCTCATGCCATCGGCCAAAACCCGGATTGTCGCAATGGACTGCATTGTCGGATTCGACGACGCTGCCGATTTCTGCGCTTTGTCCGATCTTGAGATCTTGCTTACTCATTTTGATGAAGGCTGCCGCGCACCGTCACAATTTTTCATCGAACCGGCCTTTGTTTATGCAATACAACTGGCCAACACACGAGCACGAACATCTCCACTCGATAAGGCTTTGCAGGCACTGGAGGCGCGATTGGAAAAAGGCTACGAGCCCGAATGGAAACTCCTGCTGGGAAACAGTGGAGCCGATGTTCAAGATGCCATCGTTATTCCGGAATTTGAACGATTCAGTCAGGAAATAATGTTCCGGATATGGAGTGCTGCCGATGAATAGCAGCTATGAAATTTTTGATGCTGCCCGGGTAAAGCTGCAAAGGGGAGTCAATCTTGTTGAAGCCAGCGCGGGGACCGGCAAAACTTATGCCATCGGTATGCTGGTTTTAAGGGCTCTGGTTGAGCTAGAGGTCCCTATTGAAAAAATTCTGATTGTTACCTTTACCAAAGCCGCCACCGAAGAACTCAAATCCCGCATTCGTGCAAGACTGGTAGAGGCCAGAGAGCTGTTTGGCGGCAGGGTTCAACCCCTGGAAACAGTTGATCAAACCCTTCTTGACTGGTCATCGACAATCAAAGATCATCAGGCGGCGTACACTCTTCTCCAGCTTGCGCTGTATGATATTGACCGTGCCGGAATCTTTACCATTCATGGATTTTGTCAAAGGATGCTGATGGAACAGGCCCTTGAAAGTGGTCAGCTCTTTGACGTCGAATTGCTCGCCGATATCGATCACATTCGCAATCAGGTGGCCGATGACTTTTGGCGTAACCACATATATTCGCTTGCACCACTGCCCTGTACTCTGCTTACAAATTGCTTTGGCTCACCGGATAAACTGCTGGCGAGTATTTCCGGAGTTTTGGGAGGAAACGGCCGTATCGAGCCTGAGGTCGGAGCGGTCGAGGAGGTGCTCCTTGATTTAGAAAAAGCAATGGATGAACTGGTTCAGTGGTGGAAGGAACATAGTGCCAAGCTTTGCCATCGCTTTACAACTTGCCTGCCGGAATCTTGTTTTAAGAAGCAATTCACCGATGATTTCGAATCATGGTTTCGCTCTCTTACCGATTTTTTCGGCGAGCAGTGTTTTGCTGTGCCGGAGAATATTCATCTGCTTGGCCGACAAGCTCTTACCTGTGAACTAAATGGTAATAAAATCCGGGGGGAGGCTAAAAAACAGAATTATCTGGCTGATTGGCATCTTCCCGAAAGTGAGATAGAAGCCTTGCTCACTGCCGTAAATAAACTGATACTTTCCTTTCGGGTAAAACTGGCAGAAGAGTTACGCAGCGAAGTCAGCCATCGTCTGGAACAGCAGGGTACTATGGGTTTCAACGACCTGATCTTCCGATTGTCAGAAGCATTGAGGGGTGGTCGCAGTGACTCTTTAAAACAAATTTTGAGTGATCGGTTCAAGGTGGCATTGATCGATGAGTTTCAGGACACAGATAATAGCCAATGGCATATCTTTTCTACTCTTTTTGGTGGAGCCGAACATTACCTCTACCTGATCGGTGATCCCAAACAGGCGATTTATAAATTTCGCGGTGCCGATATCCATTCTTATTTTGGAGCGAAGAAAGCTGCAGGCAAGCTGTTGACCCTTGAGAAAAACTACCGCTCCCATCCATTTTTGGTTGAAGAGGTGAATCGTCTTTTCACTTCAAGAAATAATCCTTTCTTCTTCGATCAAGCAGTTCTCGACTATCGACCGGTTTCGGCAGCAAAAAGAGAGGGTGATATTGATCTCCTTCAGGGAGGCGGCTCACTTGCCGGAATGGTTTATTGCACACTTGAGCCCGACGAAAAAGATAAAAAGGGCCGATGGTCTTCAGGTAAAGCTGCGGCAGAGTTCCGCCGGTTTATTGTTGGCGAAATTGGCCGGCTTCTCGGTCAGGCAGATCCGGTCCTGCTGCAGACAACCGAACAACAGTCCCCTCAGCCTCTTGCTCCGCATGATATTGCCATTCTGGTTCGCAGTAACAGGCAGGCCGAGGAATATCGGCAGGCATTGGCCGAGGCATCAATTCCCGCGGTGGTGGGGAGTAGGCTTTCCGTTTTTCAAACGAACGAATGCCGGGAGATGTTACTCCTTCTTCAGGCCATTGCCGCACCGGGAGAAACGGGAAGGTTGAA
>JBARUR010000064.1:0-4267 GCA_049645845.1 Desulforhopalus sp.
TTCATTCTAGAGGAAGTTATCCTTTTGAAGGATAACATTTATCCCTGCAGATAATGAGTATTGATTTCGGCAGGGTAGGTAAACCCCTTTAAACCCCCTGGCAACGAATCTGGAAGACGCGATATACTTTTTAAGTATTTTCCGGCTGTGTGTGTCTGTAAATGGCCTGTAAGGTACTAAATAGAACTACCGGCATTGCCTCCATTCCTGCCTTATTTGAAAGAATATTCACCATGAAACATCAATTGAACATGTGCATAGTTTGCCTTCAGGTCAATAGCACAAAGATATTTTTTTTTGTGGAATAATTGTGGTAATCAATCATCGCAAAACTGTGATCAGTCTATCAGTGCAAGAAGATCGGGACCAAGGTAGGTACGTTCATTTTCTCCAAGGATTCCAAGTGATAGGCAAATCAATGTCCAGAAATGCACGACACCATAGTTGCCTCCATAGAAATGACCGATGTCCTCCATCTGTGAATGGCAGTTGTGGCAGGGAGTGAGCACGTAGGCGGCACCGGTCGCGGCGATCTGGTCAAATTTACGCTTACCGTAGGTTCGCCGATGATCGGTCATTCCAGCCTGCAGAAAACCACCTCCTCCTCCACAGCAATAGTTAGCGCTGCGGTTTGGCTGCATATCGATGAAATTTTCTTCTCCCACGAGGCTCTTCACTACAAAGCGCATATCTTCGGCAATGGATTCCCCGTATGCCTTTCGAACAATCATGCAGGGATCCTGAACGGTGAACTTAATGCCCTTAGTATTCCATTTTGAATTGACCGGGAGTTTGCCTTCCCTAATCCATGTGGCATAGTAGGTAATGAGGCTTTCAAGCTTGAAATCGGCCTCAATGCCAAACCGGTTCAGTGCATTCCACATGGTGTAGTAGCTGTGACCGCACTCGGTGTTCAGCCATACCTTGCAGCCAAGTTCGTTGACGGCATCAACCCGTTTTTTGATAACTTCATACCAGGCTTCTTCATCTCCTGAAAACATGCAGAAGTTTTCAGCAGCCCATCCTTTTGAGGAGTAGGTCCAGTCTGCTCCGACCATATCGAAGATCTTCCAGAGTGGAACCATTTCATCCGGCTCGCTCATTGGTTCGCGAGAATTCTGGTTCACAAAAAAGAATGCTCCTTTTTTGTCCATCGGGGCCTGCAGGTTCTTAAAGGCTGGCTGGGTTTCCCGAACTTCTTCCAGTACATCCTGGACGACGAAAATAAAATCTTCGGGTGGCAATCCCATGGCGCTGGTTGAATCGGTTGAACGAATAAGCTCGCAGGATCGGACTATTCCGGACGGTTTTTTCTCGTGCGGCCAGTTGCCGCGGGCAAGAAAAACCAGCTGGGAAATGTCGATGTTCATCGGGCAGACATGTTGGCATCGTTTACATTGGGTACAGCACCAAGCCCATGGAGTGGTAGATAGCTCTTCATCCATGCCGAGCATAGCCATACGAATAAATTTCCTGGGATCCATGTTTTCGATCCCGGAGGCGGGGCAGCCGGACGAGCAGAGACCGCAGGTTAAACAGGCTTCAAAACTTGCGCCTTCCGGCAGCAGTTCAATAGCCTTTTCCTTAAAATTGATAGTGGGTATCTTTTTATTCGGCATGAGATTTTTGCATTTGAAAATTTAAGAATTTTTCGGCGGCTTCAACTGCTTTATAGGCTGTGGCGATGGCTATGCCGGCTCCGCTGCGTCCACGAATCCAGTCTTGATGGGCAAGGATGATTCCTGCAGCAAAAAGTCTTTCGTTATAGGCTTTGCCATCATTGTAAAGTGGCCTGAAAGAAGTATCGACTTCAATCCCGGCCTTATGAATTGCATGTCCCCGGCGATCCGTATATTCGTCATGATACCAATCTGTCCGTGAGAGAGGCTGAGTCACCGGCAAATTAAGCAGGTTTTCAGTTATTCCTGTAATGTCAGCATCCAGGCCTCCACTTAAAAATCGTCCGGTAGCCAGTATGACCGCCTTTGAATGAATTGTGATGGGGCCGTAATTATCGCTCAAATTGAGAAATGCCCCATCAGTATTGAGGGTGAGAGACGTAACCTTCTGCTGGGGAATCAGGGTGAGACCTTTTTGCGGAAAAACCTGTTCAAACATCTCTCGCAAGCGGATGCCCGGAACCGATGGGGGCATGGTCGGGATTTCGAAGATCTGCAGGTTCGTCAGTCGTTCAAGATCGGTTCTTACCAGATCAGGGTTATGCATTCCGAGAAGAGCGGGAACACCGATAACCTTTACTTCTCCAGCTGCTTCTTTTAAAAGCTCGGCCAATCTTGCCCGGTTTTCTGGTACCTCTAAAGCACGGGCCATGACTTCAGGGTAAATTTCACCTTTGTCCATATCGGGAAAGCTTATACGAGCAGCGGTAAGTCCCGGCCATTTATCCTTAAGGTTGGCAACCACCTGGCGGGCACTGAATCCCTTGAGCCCTTTGAAGTCGATAACAACGCAAGGGATTTTGTCGGCAAAAGCCTTTGCTCCCGCAGCCATGGTGGCCGGGACACAGAGGGTTTTCTTTAAGGTACCGGCAGGAGTGAGCGCAGTAATGTTGGTATCTTGAGGTGAAGTATAAGCGATACCGCATTCACCCAGAAAGGCAGTGAACTGTTCAAAACTTTTTCTGATATCTGCAGCTGGAATGCGGCTGAGAGGATGGTCGGGCTGGGCCTTTTTCAATTGCTCCAGACCCTCCCATGGATTGTCGATAGGAGTTTGTGATTCTTCGCTTGAGCCAAGGAGATCGAGATAGCCGGTTGTATAGGCTACTGCACCGGTATTTCCGACCTGAGCACAATTAATCTTTCTATTCAGCGCAAAAATTGATGCTGCAAATCCGGCGATGCCTGAGCCGATTACTGCCAGGTCAGTCTCAAAATTGCGCGCTTCCTCTTTCATTATTTTCTCCACATACAACTTGTTAGATTAGGTATTAATCGTTATCAAGACTGTCGAGACCAAGCAGCCCGCAATGGAGAGCTTCGGCCAGTTCCATTTGTGCTGCCTGCTGACCCCAAATAACCGTACGCATGCCTTTGAACCGTTCGTTGAAAAAGTCACGCATATGGATGAGACCGGTTTTGTCATGATAGTATCCCCGATCATAGAGGTAGGAGGCAATACGAATACCGCAGAATGATCCCTGGCATGGGCCTTTGCCTGCACGGGACCGAAGGGCGATGGCTTCAAGAGTCATCTCTTCTTCTGCTCCGGGAGCACACTTTACTATTTCGTCGATAGCCGATTGAGGAACCATTTCACATTCACAAAGAATCATATCCTCAGAATTATTGGCCTTATACCAGTAGCGGGGAGCGGCACCAGGTTCGGTCCATCTGCAGGCATCGCCGCTCGGGAGTGGGACGCTGTTGGTTGTACAGCTTTCACCATTACCCAGTCGTCGGGCGACCAGATCGGAGGTTTTCTCGGCCATGAGGCGAAAAGTGGTCAATTTCCCGCCTGTTATGGTACAGAAATTGGCTAGCCCCTGGGAAATATGATCAAGAAGTGAAAAACCACGGGTTGCCTCCCGTCCATCTTCGCTCTCAGATGATTGCAGAAGTGGACGCACCCTGGAAAATGCTCTGATATACCTGGCTGTGGCGAGAGCAGGAATCATTGCCGTACCTTCAAGGACATTTCGATCAATCTCTTCGACTGTCGGGCGAACAGTTTCCAGGTTGTCGGTCCGGACAGAGGTGGTCCCCAGGACAGAAACTGTTCCGCCTGGAACGAGGATATCACCGTCTGCAGGTGGCCGCAGCCGATTGATTACACGACCGGTCATCCTGTCGTGGCTGATCAGGAGAGTACCCTTGGAGTAGAGCAGATTGACATCGTTGCAGCCCGCCTTCCTGGCGATATTCATCGCCCATGCCCCACCGGCATTGACATACTGTTGGGCCTCTATACGGAGGGTGGATTTTGTGCGATTATCCCGACAGATTGCAGCGCTAATACGGCCGTCTGTAATCTCGAAGCTGATAATTTCAGTATGAGGACGATAGATGCTGTCATTTAATAATCGGGCATGAGCAACGTTTTCAAGGGCAAGCCGAAAGGGATCAACAGTTGCATCGGGTACTGAATATGCCTTGAACAGTTTCTCAGAAAGAAGTGGTTCAATTCTTCGTGCTTCAGCCGGACTGATTTCCTCGCAATAAATACCGGCAGCGGAGCAAAATTCCGGGAATTTTTCGGCGAATCCCGGATCGTCACCTTCCACTGCAACAAAGAGGCCGCCGGTTTC
>JBARUR010000065.1:0-4036 GCA_049645845.1 Desulforhopalus sp.
AGAAAAGGCCGGATCGAAGCTCTGCGAAACTTGCTCCAAAAAGCTCTGAAAGACAAAGGTATTATCTATATACCCGCTTTTTCGCTGGGAAGGACACAGGAACTCCTGTACGAACTGGACAGGATAGGGCCCAAGGTTCCGGTATTCGTCGATTCTCCGCTGGGGCTTGCCATAACCAAGATCTATTCAAACCTTGCGGACTTCTGGGACGAAGAAGCAAAGGACCTCATGGAAAAAGGCGATCACCCCTTTGATTTTAAGGGCCTCTATGCTGTAGAAAAATACCAGGACCATAAAAAGCTGCTGAATATCAAAGGCCCAGCCATCATTATCGCCGGCAGCGGCATGTGCACCGGCGGACGAATAGTCGATCACCTCAGGCTTGGCCTTGAAGATCCGGCAAATGATATAGTTTTTGTAGGATATCAGGCCAAAGGAACACCCGGCAGAAGGATGATCGAGAAAAAGATCCCTATCAAAGCAGGTATCCATACCCTTACTGCCTATTCAGCTCATGCTGATCAGCAGATGCTTGTTGATTGGGTGCGGTCGATGCCTGATCCGCCTAAAGAAATCCGGTTGGTGCATGGCGAAAAGGAGGCTCGACGAGCTCTTGGCTTGGCGTTGGAGTCTTAAGAGATTAGATTTGTCGCAGAACATCCTGTAAGAGGCCGTGACCCTAAGAAAGACAGATCTGTTTACCGATCGGTTAATGCTCGATCAAACCGAACGGGGAAGGTAGATGAAAGGGAGAGCGGAATTGCAAATGGGCAGGTTTAGAACCTACCCCTACGTTGCCTTCGATGTAAATATAAAGTTAAACAGGGAGTTACAAATAAGCAAATACCGATGCCTGTATTATAACTATTTATGGCCCCCTCCCCAAACTACAAATCCAGGTGTAGGGGCGCGGTTCTAAACCCGCCCATCCCAGGCTCGAAAGACTTAATATCCATAAATACATCAGGGAGTTCGGCAGCGCGATTAGTAAAAGGTGAATTAAATAGCCACCACAAAATTATCCAGAGGTTCCCTATTGATACGCCGTCTCCTTTGGAACTGATAGTAGCGATTCAATACGGTCTTGTATGGTATGCGCAATTCTTGCGTGATGAACTGTTATGCACATCGCTATTGCTGTGAATTATCCTTATGCTACGCCTGTGATTCCATTTTCACGATCGTGTCATACAGCTTCGGTAGATCCTCGATGACGACACTCCAGACAATTTCGAGGTCAATCCCAAAATATTCGTGTGTCAGTAGGTTGCGGAAATCTTTGATATCCTGCCAATTAATCTGATTGTGTTCGTTTTTAAAATCACCGGAAAGTTTGCCTGCGGCTTCTCCGATTATTTCAAACTCACGAATTACCGCAGAATACCTCATTCTGTCGCTGGTGAATGTGTCAAAAGAGATGTCTTTGGTGTAGAGGAAGATGGCTTCAATTGATCACGGATATCGTTAACATAGAGAATATCCGTTCGGCTAGACATAGAAAATCTCTTTTTGTATCTGTTTTTTAATCGCAGGTTTCAAGGTGCTTTCGATACCAAGGTCGATAGAGGTGCCCAGGTTTATCTCAAGAAATCTTCTGAATTCCAGAAAATTATGGAGGTTCTTGCGGCCTGGTGCCATTTCTATGGCAATGTCAATGTCGCTTTGCTCTGTCTGTTCTCCTCTAGCTATGCTTCCGAAAATGCCTATCTTCGATACGCCGTATTTTTCAAAGAATTCAGTTCGATGTTTCTTAAAAAAAAATCGCTAACTCTTCCTTTGATATCGTTCCCATAACTGGTCTCCTAAAAGCTTTTAAATACTTTTATCATACTTTAGATTACCGAAGTTTGACCCTTAAAGCAACTTGATTAACAATAATAGAAGCCACTGCAGATTCTGGAAACTTTTTGACTCCACGTCTCCAATGGCTTCGCCGATTATTCATACCGATCGGTTAATGCTCGATCAACTCGAAGTGAAGGGAGAGCAGAATTGCAAAAGGGCAGGTTTAGAACCAGCCCCTACGTTGCCTTCGATGTAAATCAGGACAGATACCAATGCCTGTATTATCACTATTTATGGCCACCACCCCAAACTGCAGATTCAGGTGTAGGGGCGCGGTTCTAAACCCGCCCATCCCAGGCTCGAACAGGCTGGCCACAACCTTCTCCAGCAACACAAAAAATTATGAAAATTTCCCACCTAGGCGCAAAAGAGTGCGTAACCGGTTCCTGTCACCTGGTACAAAAATCCAGGTTCCGCCGACAACATAAATATCCTCATTGACTGCGGCAAATCCTATGGCGATGACCCCGAGCTGCCCTTAGAGCTTCCACCCAATCCTTCTCATCCCTCAAAGTTTAAAATCGCCCTTCATGGGTTTAGGCACTCTTAAAGGATGGTCGGCCATTTTATGAAGGAACTGAATGAAGTCGGTAAATTGATTTGTTGCCTGGATTGAGCCCGGGTTCTCCGCGAAAATATTTTTCTCCAAATATTGGAATTCGTCAGTTTGGGAGAAATCAAGCAATTCTTTCTTGGCTTGATCGGAAAGTTTCATGAGAAATCCTTTTTCAGGGTGGTCAGCAAAGCTTGTTTATTGAAAAGTGAAAAATAATCTTCCAGAAGTTCCCAATCGATACGTCTTTTTCTTTGTAACTGATATTCAAGCAGCAGCCGCATATCGTTTATATCGATAGCCTCCCTTTGCCTGTCATTTGCTATGGCCTGGACCTTAAGACCGATTATATCCTCTGGAGACAGCACGGGAATCATATATTTATTGAATACTCTGAATCTTTCTACCCTCGACAGCATTTCTTTTGAGATTGTCTTTGAAGCATGAAGGATATCGATACTTCCAAGTGCTTTTAATTCCGAAGTATATTGCGACAAATGCGGGGACCGATGGATACATGAGTACATACACCCAGTGAGGATTTTATCTGCTTTGTCCAAATCATCGACAAGGAGAAGAATGTCAACATCCATGGTGGCCCGAAGAATTCCCATAACTCCCAGAGCAAATCCCCCAATCAATCCATATTGAAGGTTCTCCTTTTCGAAAGAAGAGATGACTTTTTCAAAAACAAGCTGGAAATCCATAGAGATGTGCCTTTGGTCCTATACGATTGTGGTATTTGATTGATGGTAATTGTACCATTATTATGTTGGGGACGCTAGCTTAGACAGCCTCCCACACTCACGTGAGTACCACACTGTAAGCTACAGTGTAAAACAAATTACTCGGCTCTGTGTAACGCGGTGATAACCAGATGGATGGAGATAGAGTTCTTTTTAGCCCTGACTCCACCCGGATTCAGGATTAGACCTCATCATGCGTACCGATATGTATAGGAATAATCTCTTTATTCTCGATAAGAATTTCAATAATAAGGCGGTAGCTTAGAGTTATTGATACAGAATACTAACCGCTTAATTTACCTCGCAGAGGATGAAGCCGCCGGCCCATCCCACCGATCGTGATCAATACATCCAAATCCTCTCTACTAATCTTTGCAAAAAGATCCAGCAGCTCCTGCTCAGTATCTTTTATTATTGACCCTATGAAAGACAAATCTACAATATATCACCAGCCCAGCTGCCTGCTTCACCACAATTCATAGCTTCCACTCCCACAATCCATATTCAGCTGTAGGGCCGCGGTTCTAAACCCGCCCTTCCCAAGTACGAAACCATCTAATATCTATGAATACAAGAGGGATATCGTACAGAAAAAATAATCCATTAATTAAAGCAGATGAAGATTTTCCGCAACACCGCCAAAATCTCCTTTACAGCCTATTAACAAGATGAAGCTCAACCAATGCCCCTTCATCATAATGAGCTCGCCCAGGCGGCAACAAAAAAAACAATCAGGAATTTCCAGCCATTCAGCAAAACGAACCAAACACCTCCCCACCAGCTTCAACAAACACCTTTTCAACCAAATCATTTCCGGCCCCATCCCCCCGGTCGTGATCATCACGTCCAAATCACCGGTACTTACTTTATGGAGATTGTCCCGGAACCTTCG
>JBARUR010000066.1:0-7437 GCA_049645845.1 Desulforhopalus sp.
CAGTTCCAGTGTGGCGGATCATCCTCTCAGACCCGCTAACCATCGTTGCCTTGGTAGGCCATTACCCTACCAACTAGCTAATGGTACGCAAGCTCCTCCTGGTACAGTAGCTTTCATGAAGAGGCCACCTTTCCTGATTGCTCAGCGTATCCGGTATTAGCACACCTTTCGGTGGGTTATCCCAGATACCAGGGCAGATTACTTACGCGTTACTCACCCGTGCGCCACTCTACTCGTCTTCCGAAGAAAACTTTCGCGTTCGACTTGCATGTGTTAAGCACGCCGCCAGCGTTCGTTCTGAGCCAGGATCAAACTCTCCAGTTTGATATCCTAGACCGTCCTAAGACGGTTACTTACATATTGCTAACCCCGCTAAAGGGGATAAGTGTCTTCACGAAAATAAATTTTCTAAGACACTAAATATATAAGAGCTCAACTTTGAATTACAAAGTTTTGCCCTCTGTGTCTTCCCCGCTAAAAGGGTAAAAATCTAACGATAAATCGTCAAACATTCAACACGTTGGGCCCGTTTGCTTTTTGTGTTATTATTCAGTTTTCAAGGATCGTGCTCAGGCTTTCTTAACTGCTGAAGGCCCCGCGGTACAAGTCCCGCGAAGAGCTGGCTAAGATAACACAACCGAAATGTTCGGTCAATGTTTTTCTTTATTATTTTTTGTTTTTGATTCAGTTCGAAACAACAAACAGACAGTTCATGTCCGCCACTCGTTCCGTGTGTCTCAAAGACCGCGGCAAACTACTTTATTGCCTCGGTGCCGTCAAGGGGAAAATGACCACTAAAAGCAACTTGTTGAAGATTAATTTATTAAATAAACTGATTGAGTCCGGTAATAGCCTGTTGTTTCGATTAAATTAGATATTCGGCTATCTGAGTGTAAAAGATGTTTATTTTACAGAAGTCCATTTTTCGAGAATCTCGATGATCTTTTTGGCTTGCTCTGAGCTGGAGATATTAAATTTTGATTTCATTACATATTCTCCCTGTCGTTTCTGGTACCGGCGAATTGTAAACATGTCCTTGCCGAATTCACCTGTTTTACGATCAAGATTTTGAAAACGGTAAAGTATCGTGGTCCAGGCTCCTTTTGAAAGCACTTCTTTTCCTGTCTCTTTTACAACTTGTATGCCGTCTTCTTCGTAATTGATGGTAAGATCTTCAATAGTTGTACTCATTATTATATCCTGTTGGGGAAGAATTTGTTGTGGTAATACCGTGCCTTGCAGGCATGCTTGTGATTCGCAGGCCCAGACGTTTCCTTTATAGGGGTGAGTATGTAATGCAAGTATGACGGAGTGTAAAGGGATTAAGGATTAATCGCCGTATCCCTTTACGCTCTCGGCCGCGTTGTGCAGGTGATATTCTCAGGATTTGCTTTGGCGTGTCAAATGTAAACCCGATGATGAACCCTCAACAACAATATGGTCTCTGTCGGTAAATTCGCCTTCCAGCAATTTAACGGCTAAATAATCCTCAAGATGTCTCTGGATTGCACGTTTCAGAGGCCGTGCACCATATGAGGCATTATAACCAGTATCAACGAGAAACTGTTTGGCGCTTTCCCTTACATGGAGGGTAATGTTTTTTGCAGCAAGACGGGAAATAAGTTTTCTTAACTGGATATCCACGATAGCCAGCAAATCTTCACGTTTTAAGCTGTCGAAGATTATGAGCTCGTCAATTCTATTCAGAAACTCCGGTTTAAATTGTGCGTGGAGGAGTTCGTCGATCTGCTGCTGTATAGTTTCTTTTTTCGCCCCTTCGGTAGCCATATTCATGATCAATTGACTGCCGAGGTTTGAAGTCATTATCAAGATCGTATTTTTAAAGTCGACGGTTCGCCCTTTTCCATCGGTCATCCTTCCATCATCCAGAACCTGCAGAAGAACGTTGAAAACATCCGGATGGGCTTTTTCGATCTCATCGAGCAATATGACGCAATACGGACGCCTGCGAACGGTTTCCGTCAGGTATCCCCCTTCTTCATAGCCGACATATCCAGGAGGAGCCCCAATCAGTCGGGCAACTGAATGCTTCTCCATGAATTCGGACATATCAATTCGAACCATCGCCTGCTCATCGTCAAAAAGAAAATCAGCAAGTGATCTGGCTAGTTCAGTCTTACCGACGCCTGTCGGGCCAAGAAAGATAAATGATCCGAGAGGGCGATCGGGATCCTGCAATCCCGCTCGGGCTCTTCGCACAGCGTTGGCAACTGTCTGTATGGCCTGTTTTTGTCCGACAACTCTTTTGGAGAGCTGTTTTTCTGCATGGACCAGTTTGTCTTTTTCTCCTTCAAGTAATTTCGCAACGGGAATACCGGTCCATTTAGCCACGACCGAGGCGATGTCTTCAGCGTCGACCTCTTCTTTCAGCATCATATGATCGGCTTGTATTTCCTGAAGCTTGAGGTTCGCGGCTTTAAGTTCTTTTTCAAGCTGAACTTTTTGACCGTAGCGGATTTCAGCTACACGACTGAGATTGCCGGTTCTTTCGGCTTTTTGTTCTTCAACGTGTGCTTCATCGATGCGCTCTTTAATATTTTGTATGCTTCGGATGATATCACGCTCAAGTATCCATTGCGCTTTCATGGAATGAAGGCTGTCGTTTAAATCGGAGAGTTTTTTCTTTATCTCTTGAAGCCGGTCTTTTGAAACACTGTCTTTTTCTTTTTTGAGTGCTTCCTGTTCAATCTCAAATCGAATTTTTTGTCGTTCAAGTTCATCTATCTCCATCGGCATTGAATCAATTTCAATTCGTAATTGAGATGCGGCTTCGTCGATGAGGTCTATTGCCTTATCCGGCAGAAATCGATCGGTTATATATCGTGCTGAGAGGATTACTGCAGCAATTGTGGCACTGTCCTGTATTCTGACACCATGATGGATCTCATATTTCTCCTTGATTCCTCTCAGGATAGCTATGGTGTCATCTTCGGATGGTTCCTGAACAAGTACCGGTTGGAAACGTCGCTCCAGAGCAGTATCTTTTTCGATATATTTTCTATATTCATCGAGGGTTGTTGCCCCTACACAATGTAATTCTCCCCGGGCCAGGGCTGGCTTCAGCATATTAGAGGCATCCATAGAGCCTTCTGCTGCACCGGCACCTACCAGGGTATGGATCTCGTCTATAAATAGGACAATTTCCCCGGCTTTTTCCTCAACTTCCTTCAATACGGCTTTCAGCCGATCCTCAAACTCTCCGCGGTACTTCGCTCCGGCAACGAGAGAACCGAGGTCAAGGGTTATAACCTGTCTGTCTTTAAGTGTTGCCGGGATGTCGCCATCGACGATACGTTGGGCCAATCCTTCGACGATTGCGGTTTTTCCGACGCCCGGTTCACCAATAAGGATAGGATTATTTTTTGTTCTTCGGGAGAGAACCTGAATAATACGTCTTATTTCTTCGTCGCGACCGATTACAGGATCAATTTTGCCGAGTTTTGCTAATTGAGTAAGGTTGCGGCCGTATTTCTCCAGCGCTTGATATTTTTCCTCCGGATACTGATCCGTCACTCGATGGCTGCCGCGTAAAACAGAAAGGGCCTGCATAAAGCCGGTTTCATCAATGCCTCGACTTGTCAGAGCCTTGCCGGTATCCCCTGAGCTTCTAAGGATCGCGAGAAAAAGATGTTCCTGGCTGACAAAATCATCCTGCATCTGTTTGGCGACGGCGAATGAATTGTCAAGTATCTGCTGCAGCTCTCTTGATGCATAGCTTTGACCAACTCCCTGTCCGGAGACCTTAGGCAGTTTTTCAAGAAGCTGGTTGAGATCCATCAATGCCAATGAAGGGTCTATGCCCATTTTTTGCAAAACGGGAACGACGATTCCTTCAGGTTGGGTTAGTATAGCTTTTGCCAGGTGAGACGTCTGGATTTCCTGGTGGTTGTTATCCTGGGCAAGTTGTTGAGCTGCCTGAATTGCTTTCTGTGATTTCAGAGTGAACTTGTCAAATTGCATTTTTTCTCCTCTCTCGACATTCTTCAGTCCATCTATCCCGGATTCTCATGAACATTGTGTCGATTTTCAGAAATTGTTCATGCTCCAAGATTGTCTGTAAATTTTATTGGTTACGCTGAGAGAATAATTATGGTGATTTGTTGCGTCAAGTTTTTGACACAAAGCTGAAGATAAAAAAAAGCGAGTCCGGTGAGGGACTCGCTTTTTCAGTTTATGTTAAATTATCAGCAAATTATAAAGTGCGAGAGGGAAATTTAACTTAACATATTCTTGAAAACAAACTCAAATACATCAACCGCAACTACCGGATCCGCAGGAACCTGAGCTGCAGCCCCCGCCTCCGGAGCTTATCGGGTTAACAGATGTGATTCCAAAACCTGAACGGGGACCTGCGTCTACATAATCTACAGTAATCCCCCCACAAGTACTCATTAAGCTATCTTCGACCAGAAACTTGAGGGAATCGTTTTCAAAAACTTTGTCGCTTTCTTTTGGCTCATCCAGAGCCAATCCCAATGAGGGACCAGCTCACCCTCCCTGCATCAAAGCAACCCGCAATGCGGATTCAATATTATTTGCCTGCATATATTCTTTTAATTTTGCAACAGCCAAGTCTGTTACATTTAAATCGGACATGAAACTCCTCCTTGAAGTTTTGTTTCTTGCTCATCTTCTCCTGCCAATACATAATCTATTAATTCATATTGCTTGTCAGAGAAGCCATTGCTATTAGTTTACACCTTAAGGTGAGATGATTAATAGTCAATCATCCATGACGGGTAAAATAGTAGCTCTGGCAGAGTGTGCAAGTATTTTCTTAATCCTTCAGCGGCTGTGATCTGATTTTCAAAAAGTCATCAAAATATTATTTGTTAATATTTGCTGTAATATCAAGAATTAATGTTTATTTAAGAAGTGTAGAGGGAGTCTTTTTGTATGCTGTTGAATAAAAAATGTTTTTTTGTTTATAGTTTAACAGTGAAGAAAATATACGAGTGAGTATTGTCAAAGATGCTCTCCATCCCCGTACAGCATACTTTATGCCACTCTATGAACAGTGGCTTGGGACGGAGGTTTGAAAACTATGAAGAAGGGAAAATTTGATATGAAGAAAATTGTCATTTCGACAGGAGGCGGTGATGCACCTGGTCTGAATGCTGTTATATATTCTATAGTTAACAGTTGCTATCGCAAGGGGTGGGAAGTGTATGGCAGCAGGAACGGCTATGGTGGTTTTATGGACATAGAAGATATGGTACGTCTTTTTCCTAGAGATGTTGAAGGAATTTATTCGACTGGCGGTACTATCCTTGGTTCAACGAACAAAGGAAATCCTTTTTCAAGACCAGTGAAAAACCTGGTCGGTGAAATTCAGGTAATTGATGTATCAGATAAAATTATACGTAATTTTAATAGGATGGGATTCGATTGTCATATAGCTATTGGCGGGGACGGCAGTCTTGATATTGCTCATCGTTTTGCCCAAAAAGGCATGCCGGTTATAGGTATACCAAAAACTATCGATAATGATTTAGGAGAAACGAACAGAACGTTCGGCTTTGATACTGCCGTATCTACAGCAACAGAGGCACTTGATAAATTGCATTCGACAGCCAAATCTCATAACAGGGTTATGGTTGTTGAGGTAATGGGCAGGGATTCCGGTTGGATAGCTCTGTATTCCGGAATATCAGGTGGTGCCGATGTAATTCTCATCCCAGAAATTCCCTTCGACATGGAGGAGGTTTGTGACAAAATAACTGATAATGAGTTGCGTGATAAACTCTATTCAATAGTTGTTGTCGCAGAAGGGGCTGTAACAATAGACGGCCAGAGATTTAACAAGGGGACGGAATTAGGTCGTTCTGAAATGATTCTGGGTGGAGTTGGAGAATGGGTGGCTTCGGAGATTAGAGCCCGAACAGAAAAAGATACCCGCTCGCTTGTGCTTGGTCATTTGCAGCGCGGCGGTTCCCCAACTACCTTCGACAGACTCCTTGCCTTGCGTTTTGGCGCAGCTGCAGTCCGTTTTGTGGAGGAGAAAGTTTTTGACCATATGGTAGCATTGAAAAATTCAGAAATGGTAGCCGTACCAATTGTCGATGCGATAAAAACACGTAAAAAAGTCGATTTGGACAGTGATAAAGTTCAGACTGCAAGAGATATCGGGGTGTGTTTCGGAGATAAGGATATCAGCAAAGAAGCAAAATAATTTTGAGGCTCGTAGAATTGAAGACTGGCATCTCTAAAAAAGCGAATATGGACAGCTACAATGAAGCGTATCGGTTACTCTACGATCATTTTGGACCACAGGACTGGTGGCCGGGCGATACGCCCTTTGAAATTATGGTGGGAGCGATTTTGACCCAGAACACAAATTGGTCAAATGTGCAGAAAGCCATCAATAATTTAAAGTCAGAGAACCTGCTCAATTATCAGTCACTTTCTCAGCTGTCAAGTGATGAAATAGCTCAATGGATCCGCCCGGCAGGGTATTATAACCTTAAAGCACGGCGGTTGAGAAATTTTCTTGATATGGTGGCAAACATCTATCAGGGGGATCTGGATTTATTTATAGAAGATGATTTGAGTAGAGCCAGGGACAACCTGCTTGCAGTGAATGGTATAGGTCCGGAGACTGCAGATTCCATATTGCTTTATGCTTGCGGTCACCCGATTTTTGTAATCGATTTATATACCCATCGCGTTTTCAGCCGACATAACCTGGTTATGGAGGAAACGGATTATGCAACTATGCAGAATATCTTTATGGATCATTTACTGCCAGATCTACAGCTCTATAACGAATTTCACGCCCTTATTGTGCGAGTTGCCAAGACATACTGTAAAAAGACCAAACCACTGTGCGAAAAGTGCCCCCTGTATGGATTGAATTCATAAGCAGCCAGGTAAACGCTTACAGATCTGGACTCCCGATGAACGATTAGGTTACCTTGAGGTTTATGATTTCAATTTCAGAAGCATTCCCGTCATGTCGTTGGCGCTCTCTAGAGTCTTTAAGTTGGCCTTGTACATCGTACTGTTCAAATTCATATCCACAATTTCTCTGGCCAGATCAACATTTGAAAGTTCAACCGGTTCCATTCCTTTCTCAGTTTCCTGATGAACGACGGGGCCGGGAGTTGTCGGTTGACTAACTTGGGCCTTTACTCCCTGAGGAGAAACACTTGAGTTGGTGACCACGGTTTTCTTGAAACCATTGGTATCGGCATTGGCGATATTATTTGCATTGGATTGCACTTTGGTTGTGAACGACTGTAATCCGGTAAGGGCTGCCTGGGTTGCTGAAATCATTGAATACTCCTATTTCCCATTCTGTGATCGTTAAGGTTTGGTCGTTTTGATAATTTCATCAATAAACGAGATCGCTTCTACTTCTGTATAGTCTGCTTTTATAAGAGCTTTTCTGTATCGCTCCAAAATTTCACGTGCCTT
>JBARUR010000067.1:0-6412 GCA_049645845.1 Desulforhopalus sp.
GATAAAGAAAATAAAAAGATTTCTTACAAGTATTGCCATTCCAGCTCCAAATAGAGGTAATAGAAGAGAAAACGTACACCAGCACCCCATATGTGCACGATCAGACCGCCGTGCATAGCCCACTATAGCTCGTCGTCCTGCTTGTGCACCTCTGGAGCACTGGTGTACGTTTACGGGTCAAGGGTTGCGCGAGCATTTTGGTATCCCCGGTGGACGGTTACAAAGAAGAAACTCATTAATTTATACAGTACTTTCTGCAAGAATTGAAGATTGTTCTCACTTTCAACCTGTTGTTTTCCATCTATTCACCAACAAATTATAGAAAAAAAACGCCAAAAGGGCCGGGATACAAAACAATCCCGGCCCTGATATTTGTAAGTCGCTTGTGTGTGAGGCGAACTGTTCCTGTTGTTTACATACCAGAAACCGCTTTGAACCAATCTCCAACGAGTTTTAAAGGGCCTCCGCTTGCAGCCAGGCCGCCAATAATACAGGCCAGACTCCATAACCCTACCGCAACTCCAAGAATCGCAACAAACGTTAAGCTCACTTTTGAGACTTCTGTTGAAACGTTGCTCTTATCGGAAACTTTTGTATTTTCCCGACGCTGAATTCTTGTATTATTAGCCATAACCATTCGCCTCTTTTAAATGTAATATCTCTAGTAGAATTATCCAATAACAGCCTTAAACCAGTTTGCGACAAGGGCGACAGGTCCGCCACTCGTGATCATTCCACCAACCAGACTCGCTGCGGACCATATCCCTATTGCACAGGAGGAGAGTCCAATGACCGCAAAGCCGACCTTAGAAATCTGTACATCAATTTTAGTATCTGTACGTCCCGCACTTCTTGTCTTGACTGCTGCGATTTGAGTTTTCATCTTCTTCCTCCATCCCTGAATCTTCTGTAAGGTACTTCCCGGTTTAATTTCTCTGTTTACCGGGATTTTTTAACCGGTATTCGTTAACCGGTTGCCGTTTTGATCTTATTTACGATTTTGCAGGATACGTGCCATGCTATCCACTGCCCATTCACGAATAAAGGATAAGTTTATGATTTTAAAGGTATTTTATTGACAACACATAGGTTTTAAATTTAAACCTATTATGTGTATTAATTGAATGACGCAGCATTAACATGCTCGACATCTTATTAACTGTTGCAATTGTGTCGCACATTGTGGCACAAAGCCATCTGCAATATAATTGCAACAATTTTGCAACATATACGCAACACTTCACTCATTTGGATAGTGGGAAGACTTGAAGATGGGATCAGAAAGGGAAGGATGGCTACAGATTATACCGTCTCATTTTACGGTAAAGTGTACTGCGATCAAAGCCCAGGAGTTTGGCCGCCTTGCTTTTATTACCTCCGGTTGCATTTAAAGCTTCTACAATCTGTATTTTTTCGCTTTTATAGGTTTCATACTGGGAAATAGCTGGTCTTACAGCTTGGGGTGTCACTGTTTCTATTTCTGTTAAAGATGTTGCAAGGAGAATTTCATCTGGAAGATGTTCCTGCAATAAGGTTTTTCCGTTGCAGAGAACGCATGCCCTTTCGATAATATGCCGCAACTCCCTCACATTACCAGGCCAGGAATATGTTTTGAGAATTTCCATAACCTGGTCGGAAATGTTAAAGATTTTCTTCCCCAGCTTATCACGAAATTTCACAAGAAAATGATGTACGAGAAGAGGAATACAATCTTGCCGATTTTTTAGTGGCGGCAGATGAATCTCCACAACCTTTAATCTGTAGTAAAGGTCTTCACGAAAGGCTCCCTCTTTAACCTTCTGTCTGAGGTCTACGTTGGTAGCAGCGATAATTCGCACATCCACTTGAACAAAATGATCCTGCCCTACCGGGTTAAATGTCTGTTCCTGTAGAAACCGAAGCAGGCGAACCTGCATCCTTGGAGAAATATCACCGATTTCATCAAGAAAAAGAGTTCCTTTATCAGCCAGGAGCAATCTCCCGGGCCGGTCACGGTCCGCTCCGGTGAATGCACCTTTTTTGTGGCCGAAGAGTTCGCTTTCCAGCAGATCCTCGGGCATTGCCGCACAATCAACTTTAACAAGAAGTTTTTCACTTCTTCTGCTCTCAGCATGAAGAGCCTCGGCAGCTAGCTCTTTTCCGGTACCTGATTCTCCGGTAATCAAAACTGCTGTATCGACCCTGCCGACATTTTCAATCAATCGATAAATCTCCTGCATGGCGTTGCCGGCACCAATAAAACCGTGAAACTGTGTTCTTTTGTTTTTGATTTCTTCAGGCAAACCGAGAGTTATATCACGGGCAACAATCACCGCCCCGTTAAATTCATCAGCTTCGTCTTTTATTGGCGCAGCGTTAAGACTTATCATGCGGATCGTGCCATCAGGCTTATAACACTCGACCTGATGTTCCCTGACGACATCACCATTTTTCACAACCTTGCTTGCATCGAGAAAACACGCCTGTCCCATTTCACCAGGCAAATCCCTCAGTTTTTGAATGGAATCTGAGTTTACATCTCCCAGCCATAATCGGGCTGTATTATTAAGCTGAGTAATCTCCATTTTTTGATTAACTGTAATAATAGCATCACTCACCGATCTGAAAATTACCTCAAGATACCGGCGGTATTTTTCATTTTCACGTTGCAGCTCACTTTTTTCCATGGCCAGTTGCCAATGTTTCAGGGCCTGACGAACAAAACGAAGCAAAGTTTCCTTATTAACAGGTTTTGAGATATAGTCAAAAGCGCCCAACCGTACAGCTTCAGCTGCGCTCTCCAGATTTGGAAAACCTGTTATCATCACCACTGGACATTGAACTCCGGTTTGCCTGATATAACGCAGCAGTTCTGTTCCACTGGCACCTTCGAGCACAATATCGCTGATTATCAGGTCAAAAGGTTCTTCATTAATCAGGGCCAAAGCTTCTTCGAGTGTAGAAGCAGTCGATATCCGACCATACCCTTCCCTTTTCAGAAACATTTCAAAGGTAATCCGGATGCTTTCCTCATCATCGACAATAAGTATATGAATATCCGCTTTTTTAACTTCCATCAGATCTCCGAAGCGGGGATTTCCACGATCATTTCCGTATACTTATTGAGAATGGAATCAACTCGAAGAATACCATTATGATTCTGAACAATACCATAACTGATGCTGAGCCCGAGCCCTGTCCCCTTGCCCGCTGGCTTGCTGGTAAAAAACGGGTCGAAGAGTTTATTCAGAATTCCCTGGGGTATTCCGGTTCCATGATCTCTTATAACCAGACGGCAATATATTTTTCCTTCGATTTCAATAGGTTTGGATGAGAAATGTATCAATTTTTGCGATGACGCTTCCTTGTATCTCTCATTGAGTGCAAAACGGCTGTTACTTATCATATTGAGCACCACCTGCATGAGTTGCAGATGGTTGCCGAAAATGAGCACGGAAGGCTGCAAGAGGTCCGTGCTTATTTGAATGCCGTCATTCTTTAATTGATGCTCCACCAGGGAAATGCTGTCGGAAACGACCTCATTGAGATCCACTATAGTCTGCTCGTTCTCATTTTCCCTGGCAAAGGAAAGTAAATTATAGGTAATTGTTGCGATCCTCTCTCCTTCCTGAATAATTTTTTTTAGAATCAGGCTCTGATCGCTTTCACCCGGACAGTCATCGTAGAGCAACTGGGCAAAGTTAATAATGCCATTGATGGGGTTATTAACTTCATGGGCCACCCCGGCTGCAAGTTCACCAATGGCCGCCAGTTGAGCCGTTCGGATTGAATCTACCTTTCTTACTTCATCCTGAGTAAGTTTTCTCGCTATAAGCAGGATCAGGTCCTTGTCTTGAGGTCCCTGCTCCACCGGAACGACGGTGAGACTATACTCGCCGTTAAGTCCGGGCAATCTCGTATCTTCAACCCTGTAGGAAGCTGTCAGCAGAAATTCTTCCAACGGACATTTTATATGAGGCCAACGTCCACCGTGAATTATCTGACAAACTCCTTTTCCTATGACTTCGTCTGAGCTTTTATTGGCAGCATGCAACAACGCCGGGTTCACCTGAACGATTTCCCCTTGAGGAGTCACAACGAGTAACGGATCTTTAATCGAATGGAAGAGTTCCGCGCCGACGCCTTTTGGTAGATCCGTCGGACTAATTCGGCATGTCTGCTCAGTCGGGATACCAGTCAGCGGTGGACAATCATTTTTCATGGTGATTTTCCATTCATTTTCATAAACGAAGCAGACTATCTCTCTACAAATACCACGATATCCGGTATAGTATTGGTCGACTTTGATCTGTTCATAAATTGTACTAGCCTTGGCAGTTCACGAAACTATTTTTCAGTATTATACAGCAAAGCCATCCCAGTTTTTAGTTCTTTTATCGGTATTTGCCCAGGAGCGGAAGCCTGCAAACCTATGGCAAAGGTGATGTCGGAACCAAACAGCCCTCCGGCCAATCTGCTGACCGCCCCCAACTGCCCCATGGACATTGTTATAATCGGCACGCTGACCCTTTCATTTCTGGCCTTATTGGTCGCACTCAGAAGAGTCAGTACATCGCCATACGTCTCAGGCATTGCTGCGAGTTTAACGATATCGGCGCCTGCAGTCTGCGCCTCGGTTAATTTTGAGTAAATGAAGGGTTCACTCGGTGTTTCTTTAAAATTATGAAAAGAAAGGATTATTTTTACATTATTCTCCTTAGCACACTCCTGAATTACTGTGACAAAATTTTCCTCATTGCACAATTCGATATCGACAAGGTCAACATTTCCGGATGAAATTGCTGCAGTAAACAATTCCAATCGTTTTCCCTGACTCAGCTTTTTCAATCCACCTTCAAGATCTATCCGGCAGGTAAATATCAAAGGGATTTCGCCGATTTTTTTGCGTATTTCTTGCAAAAGAATGAGACATTCCTCTATGTTTTCCACCAGTTCACAGGCATCGACCCGCCATTCCAGCAGGTCAGGCTGAAGGGCAACCAGCCGGTCAGCCTCCAGAAGAATTTTCTCTTTTTCCCCCTCAACCAGCGGCAGGCATATCAGTGGCATAGCTCCACCAATCACTACCCCTCGCACAGTTACCGGTAATTTGCTCTGCTGCCTCATAATTTTCCTTTTCTTAATCCAATAAGATGGGCGCTAAATACGCTATTCATCCGGCTCAATGTAATTTATTTAACCGGACAGTACAAGTTTGCCGAATATATCAAATATGTGGATAATAATTTGGGATTCTTTCAAGAATGGCAGCGGTTTTATCGGCACAACAATAATTTGGCCCACTCCAGATTTGAATAAATACACAAAGGTGGTACTTTTGTAAAATTTTAGCTATAAGTTATTGATTCAAATACAGGGCATGGTCTGAATAATTCTCCACAAAAGTGATAACTCTTCTAGAAAACCTGTCACTCAGATCAGCACCGCATCTCAATACTGGAAACACTTATCAAAAGACATCATGCACAATATCGACAAAAAAAACATCGTCTTGACTGGATTTATGGGAACAGGAAAAACTACTGTAGGAAAGTTACTGGCCAAACAGCTTGAGCGTGGTTTTGTTGATACAGATCAACTGATTGAAGCTCGACAGGATACTACTATCCCTGAGATTTTTGCCACTCAGGGAGAAACGGCCTTTCGCCTTATGGAAGCAGAAATAGCTGAGGAACTTGGAAAAAGAGAAGAACTGGTGATCTCGACAGGAGGCCGCCTAATGCTCGACCCCTCAAATGCAGATGCATTAAGCCGCAATGGCAGGGTTTTTTGCCTCGTTGCCGCACCGCAGGAAATATTGTCGCGACTGGTAAACGATAAAGACAATCACAGACCGCTCCTTGACGTACCCAATCCGAGTGAACAAGTACTCGAACTTCTTAAAAAAAGAAAAAAAGGTTACCAACGTTTTCTTAAATTGGCAACCGACAATAAACAACCGGCCGATGTAGCAAAAAACATTCTGGAACTCATTAAAAATGAAAAAGCTCAAAGCAGTTAACCAGAAATTGACGGTGAAAAAATAGCACTTTGATGATTTTAATATTTCGGGATGCCTCTTCTTCTATTGCAACTCCATTTTTCTACTGCAATGCAGGACTTGTCCGGACAAGTATTTAACTATATAATGAAATTTCAAAAGCACCATCGGGAAGACTAATCCGGATAATATCTTCTTTATTTTGTCAGTGCACACCGGGGACTAAACAAGATACTAATTTTTCAGGTTACCAACTTTTGCCAATGAGGAGAACATGTCGCTCAAAACTTCTGCTCCCGAATCGGAAATCCTGGCTGGTGGCTATGTCACCGTCGACGAAGACTGGATCGTAACCTCCTGCAACAAAAAGGCTTCGGTCATTCTTGACCAGAACATTGGCGATATAATCGGCAAACACTGCCAGGACATTTT
>JBARUR010000068.1:0-8583 GCA_049645845.1 Desulforhopalus sp.
AAGGGGATTTTCTCAATATAATTCGCAATGATGGTGGGCTCATTAATAAAAGTCTGTACCCATGGTGTAACCGATTGGCCTATCTCGATTGCCTGTGCCACGATTAAGGTGATGATAAGAGTGAGCGGCGTCAGGACCAGAAAAATTATAGCCAGTATTGTAAGGATGGAAGCAAGTGTTTCTCTGCCGCCAACCTTTTTAGTGATCAGGCGGTGTGCCGGCATAACCAGTGCTGAAAAGAGCCCGGCCATGAAGATAGCCATCAGGAACTGATGGATCATTGAGAGAAAAATGGCTGAGATCAAGATGACCAGGCAGAGAAGCGTTGCTTTATTGACAAATGCTTGTTTCATTTTTTGTAACCGTTCTACGGGACTAGCAAGATGCTCGAATAACCAGTGGACTGTAAACGTTTAACAGTGCTCCATAGGTGCACAAGCAGGCCGACAGGCTATAGTTGGCCTATGCATGGCTGTCTGATCGTGCACATATGGGGTGCTGGTGAACGTTTACCATTTTTCAATGTATCGGATACTAATTCATCAGATAAAAACCGATGATTTTATCATTGTTATCAAACCCTTCTGTGGCAAGAAATTCACCATCAACCTCTTTGTCATCTGTTTTGCGAATAACAACTTCCTTGTTTATTTGTGTTTCTTTTACGTCGTCTAGGAAAAATTCTACCAGGATTCTTTCATCGACCTGAAAAGCATGGGGGGAGAGCACTTTCATCTTCAAACCGGTGCGGGAAAGATCCCGTACCCGGATTGAATATCTTTTCCCGCTATTACCTATAATCGATCCGGATAAATTTACCTTTTTCCGGTAAAACTTTCTTCTTTCCAGGATAAAACTATTGGAATGACCGTTGGAGCAGTCACTTCCATTACATCCGCTGCAATCCTTATGTCCGCAATCGCAGGAATTGCATTTGAAGCGAAAGGTGAGTTGAACTAAACCCTCTTTTTTCAAATACGGTGTTGCGTCAATTTTCCGGGTCTTTTTGCATTTGGGACAACTCACCGTCACTACATTGTTATCCTCAAGATATACCTTTTGCATAACCTTAAATTCTTTCCTCCGGCATTTCAGATAAAGAAACCGGTTCTTCTGTGTCTTCCAAAGTTTCTGTCAATTCTATTTGGGGAGGCGGCTCGCTGAGTACAATGAGATGCACTTCTCTCGGACCGTGTGCTCCGTTCACCATATGTGCCTCAATATCGGCGGTTTTAGATGGACCGGAGATGAAAACAAAACTGTCTAGCCTGGATTCTTCCTGCAGCAGTGCATAAGCCTCGGCAAGGTTGGCCACCAGGTTTTCTCGCTTCAGTATGGCAATATGGATGGAAGGCAGAAGTGAGGTTGAGCGCGGACGACCCGACTCTGTCAGCTGAACAAGAGTGGCAGATTCGGCGACTCCAATATTGGGAGCGGTTATACCAATGAAAGAAGCGATAGTTTTGTCTTTAATGTGCAGATCCCGGCTGAAGGCAGTATGCAGAGTTACGGCTTCGCGGTTAAAACGGTTCCAAAGCTTTAAGGCGGCAACATCCGGATGGTCATGCATAATGACATGTTTGGTATGGTTGAACTCAGGCTCTTTTGTTCGGATCAGCTCTACGACAACTGAAGCCGCTTTGTCGAAAGATTCCACGATATGAGTGGAAATGTTTAAACTGTCGCCATTTACCCGGAGAATTTCCACAAGCTCATCGAGTTCACCGGTTGTTCTGCTGCCGATTTTTTGTAAGGCTTCAGCTGTATCAGATGAAGAAAACAAATGGGGAAACATATTTTTCGGGCGAGTAACACTCGGTGCTTCGTTAAGAGCAATACGAATAGTTCTCAGAAAGGCGGTTTGATTGCCCTGATTAATCATTTTTAGCCTCCTCTTTTCCCTCGGGTTGAATTGTCACGGTTTTACTGTATTTCTCTTCCCAGAGTTCAGTGAAGGTTTTCCTGGAAATCGGCGGCAGATCGCGCGAAGTGGTCCAGCCGGAGCCTATACCCGGCATCTTTTTGATCATACGATCTTTTTTAGCAACAAAAGGCCGCTGCAGAAAACGGCCGATTTTTAAAAAACTTCGGTAGAGGGAACTCCTTGTAACCAATAGACGCCACAGAGTGAATGTGTATGCTTCGACCGGATTGTGTTGCCTGGTATTCCATCTGTCACTGCCGTAAGCGAGTTTTTGTCGAAGAGCGGCAAGCATCCGCGGCAGATCGATTTGTACCGGGCAGATATCTCTGCAGGCACCGCACAGGGTTTCTCCTTTGCAGAGATCGGCATGTTTGTTGATGCCATCGAGCAGAGGAGTGATGACCGCTCCAATAGGACCACAGTAAGGCGAATTGTAAGCATGCCCGCCGATCCTCCCATAAACCGGGCAGATATTGAGACAAGCTCCGCAGCGGATGCAGGCAAGTACTTCGCGAAATTCCGGATCAGCCAGGATCTTTGAACGACCGTTGTCGATAATGACCAGGTGAAATTCTTTAGGCCCGTCGGGATCCTCCTCACCGGCAGGCCCACCGAGAAAACTGACATATGTGGATAATTTCTGAAGAGCCGCACCTCGTGTGAGCAGTTGGACTGTTTCCCGATGCTCCTCAAGTGTTGCAACCACACGCTCCATACCCATGAGTGCGACATGAACCTTCGGCATGGTTGTGGCCATCCGGATATTTCCTTCGTTGGAAACCAGGCTTATATGGCCGGTTTCAGCGCAGGCGAGATTGCAGCCGGTCAAACCCATGTCGGCATCCAGCAGTTTTTCACGCAGTGCTTTGCGAGCCGCCAGGGTAAGTGCCGGCGGATCGTCAGTGTAATCAATTCCGAGTTTGTCGGTGAAAAGTTCACCAATCTGGCCTCGGTTCATATGAATGCATGGCGCAATAATATGAGAAGGTTTTTCACCGGCCAGTTGGATAATGTATTCTCCAAGGTCGGTTTCGACCACCTCAATTCCGGCACCTTCAAGCGCAGGATCAATGTCAATCTCCATCGACAGCATCGATTTGCCTTTGACTACCCGCTTGACGTCATTTTTTTCTGCTACCTTCAAAGTGTAGTCTATGGCATCCTGAGCAGTTTCAGCGAAATAGACGATACCTCCCCTGGACCTGACATTTTGGGCAAGTTCTGCGAGGATGATGTCGAGGTGCTCAAAATTTTTCATGCGCGATTTCTTTACACGCTTGCGCATATCCTTATCATCCATGGCGGCCCAGAGAGCCATAGCACCTTTGCCGAATCGTTCCTGCAAACCATGAAGACTCGTCTGCAGTCTTGGTGAATCCAATCCTTTCTGGGCATCTATCCGATATTGTGAGGGTGATTTCGGACTCATATTTTACCTCCTCCATTGCCGGCAAGTATTTGCGCAATATGAAGTACCTGCACATCTTCCCCGCGCCTCGATATGCGCCCGAGAATATTCATCAAGCAGCTTATGTCACAGCCGGTAACAGCCTTAGCTTTCGTAGCGAGGATATTATCAATTTTTTCATCCGCCATAGCCGTGCTGATCTCAGGGTAATTGACACTGAAGGTTCCCCCAAAGCCGCAGCAGGTATCGCTGTCCTTCATTTCGATCAGTTCGAGACCCTGAATGTTTTTAAGCAGGGTTCGGGGTTGTTCGGCTATCCCGAGGCCACGGCTCAGGTGACAGGAATCATGATAGGTAACAGTGCCTGAAAACTCTGCTCCGACATCAATTATCTCGAGTTCATCTACCAGATATTGTGTGAACTCATAAGTCTTTGCTCCAATTGCCATTGCCCTGCTCTGCATCGAAGGGTCATCTGCAAAAAGTTCGGGGTAGTGATGCCGAACCATATGCACGCAGGAGCCGGAAGGACAGACGATGACTTCAGCTTCCTCAAAGATTTCTATGAAATGTTTAGCCGCAGCGGCAGCATCACGGGTATAACCGCTGTTAAAAGCAGGTTGGCCGCAGCATGTCTGCCCGGTGGGATAATTGTATGAGATTCCAAGTCTGTCGAAAACAGTGATCATCGCTTCTCCGGTTTCGGGAAACATGGAATCGACAAGGCATTGAATAAAAAGAGAAACAGTTTTTCCAGACATCATTGTGTCCTCAGGTTGACCAAAAAGTAATGGAGTGCTGTTCTTGAAGCGTCTCCTGCCATCTTTTGCATCATATGAATGCCTTGGAAAATACCTCTTTCGTTCAGATATAGCAAGATGAGCTCTTTTGTTTTAAAAATCAAAGAAGATAAAGAGCAGGATTGCCGCACAGCAAAACCTCACCGCAGCATATTCCGGTGAGGTTTTTTTGATGTGTTTGACGTAGAGGAATAATGAAAGTACTTAGCGTTGCAGATAATCATTCTTCCAACGTTCTTTTTGTCTTCTGTTGTAATCGGTAAGAGCCTTATAGAAAGCGCCTACAGCAAGTTCGGCGCAATGGAAATGATCCGGTGGAAGTGATTCCAGATAATCCGCAACATTTTCCGGAGTGAGCCGCCAGCCGTCAGTGAGGCTTCGTCCTTCCATCAAGAAAGAAACAGTGTTGCCGCAGGCTACTGTGTTGGCGCATCCTTCCACCCGAAAGGTGACCATGCGGATTTGTCCGGCTTGTATGGATAAGTACATCTCAATAGTATCACCGCAGTCGCCTGTACGCTTGCCATAGCCGTCGGGTTTTTCAAGTTCGCCATATCGCTCAACCCTGGTAGCCATTTGTTGAAAATTTTCCGAGTGCTCCTGAAAAGAGTTGTGGGTGTTTTCCATAATATTTTTGTCTAGCGAAGACCTTTGCTTCTGAAGAATTCTTTATATCCCATATCCTCTTTTAGAATATGGCCGACCAGCCAGTTGCCAAGGAAATCTAAAAGTGCGGCGGAGAGAATGTTCGGCCCGATATCCGTTGCCGAATAAAAAGTAATTGTTTTTGCAATGAAAGCCTGATGTTGTTCTTCCTGTCTGGTCTTCCGGTCATACCCATATTCAGCCATGAGATATTCTTCAGCACGAAAATGGACTTGGGCATAGTCTGTCATTTCCGTCAGAAGATCAGCGATTGTTTTCGGATCAGTCAGAGTATGTTGTTCTTCAATCAACCTGTTGATCATACCGAGCAGCTTTTTATGCTGCTCGTCCATTTCTTGCACACCGACACTAAACTCATTTCTCCAATTGATAATTTCCATAAGCTTCCTCGATATAAGTGATTGTTTTTGCACGATACTCTGCAAAGGTTTTGCAGAATACCACGAAGAAGATTCTTTACAAGAAATAAAATGAGAGGATAAAGGCGCTGCCTGATTTCTGTATAGATAGAAAGAAATCAGGCAGACTGGAGGCAGGAGCCGATCTCTATCGTTCCGACATCGGGATAAATTCACGGGCTGTTTCGCCAGTGTAAATCTGGCGTGGACGGGAAATTCTCAGCTTATGATCATGCAGCTCTTTCCAGTTGGCTATCCAGCCGGGCATTCTTCCTATGGCAAACATGACGGTGTACATATTAAGTGGTATCCCGATGGCACGGAGCAGGATGCCGCTGTAGAAATCAACATTGGGGTAGAGGTTTCTCGAAACGAAGTAGTCATCATTGAGAGTAGTTTCTTCAAGTTCCAATGCTATATCCAGCAGGCTGTCCTGTGTTTTGAGTTCTTTCAACACGTCGTGGACACGTTTTTTGAGGATTATTGATCGGGGATCAAAGTTTTTGTAAACCCTGTGGCCAAACCCCATAAGCCTGAAAGGATCGTCCTTGTCCTTTGCCTTATCAAGATAATAGGTAAGGGGACGACCGGATTGTTTTATGTCCTCGAGCATGCCGATCACTGCGGCATTGGCTCCGCCATGCAGCGGTCCCCAAAGAGCGCATACCCCAGCGGCAACAGAACTGAAAAGATTTGCACGGGAACTGCCGACTACACGGACGGTCGAGGTGGAACAATTCTGCTCATGATCTGCATGCAGAATCAGAAAAAGATTGAGTGCTTTGTCAATGGTCGGGCTAACCTTATATTCGTGATAAGGATCGGAAAACATCATATGCAGGAAATTTCCGCAGTAGGTAAGATGGGGATTTGGATGATTGATCGGTCTGCCGGAAGCCATACGGTAGGCAAAAGCTGCAATTGTCCGGACCTTTGACAGCAGAAGTGATGCTGTTCGATCAAATTCAGCTCCCGTAGTCGGTACCTGGAGCACTTCCGGATGAAAACAGGCGATAAGGTTCAACATTGCAGAAAGAATCGCCATGGGAGGCGCAGATTTTGGAAAGCCGGAAAAGTGGTGCTCGAGATTGGTATGGATCGCGGCATGCTCTTTGAGCCTTTCAGAGAAGGAATGGAGCTGATCCTTTGTAGGAAGTTCCCCATAAAGAATAAGGTACGCTGTTTCTATAAAGATGGCTTTCTCCGCCAGTACTTCAATAGGATATCCCCTGTACCTGAGGATACCGTTTGCGCCATCGACATAGGTGATGGATGAGTAGCAAGAGCCGGTATTGCCAAATCCAGGGTCCATGGTGATGTAGCCGGTTTCAGCACGAAGACGTTGTATATCGATGCATTTCTCATTCTCTGAACCGGTAATGACATCAAATTCGTAATTTTTTCCTTCAATGCTTAATGTTGCTTTTTCGCTCATAGTATTCTCCAGGGCAAGTTGTTAAACTGCTATAATCATAGTAGCTTATCTAGAAGGACCATGTTTATTGTCAGAAAATAATAGTAATGATTAGTATTGGTTGCAAATAAATCGTTCTCATTCCTTTAAATGCGATGCAAAAGAAGCCTTGCATCACGTATGATCCGGCTCGCCTGCCGGATCCTTGCTCCCATATTTCTCATCAAATGCGGGCTGGAGTATTCTGTTGCTGATGAATATCTACAATGTAGTAATTTAAAATGTGAAATCACTTGTTTTCATAAGAGGATAGATATAGGCTTATAGAAAGAAATCTTCTGGAACAGTTGATTTTTCAATGTAATTTCGAATGTGGAAGAGTATGGATAAAGTAAATTGGGACGATATCCCTTCACTTGAAGGGCTTGAGGTTGACTGGCAATTTGAGCCGGAAAATCCTCTTGGCCGGCGAGAATGGGCAAGAATAGTAAAGAACGATCTGCATCCGCTTCTTGAGGTAAAAAATATTCCGGTTAAGGTTGTCTCCAAGGATGTTGACGAAAAAGGATATTTGCTTGATATCGCAAAAAATGGAATGGCCGTTATTTTAAATACTCGACTGGCTGAAAGTCAGCAGGTGAAAATCGGTCTCTTTCTCGGCAAACAGAAGGTATTGTCGCGAGCGGTAATCAGAAATATTCGTGATGAAAAAGGTAGATTCAGAACCGGCATGGAGTTCGTGGATTTAAATAAGGAATACGAATCTTACATTGTCGGGCTCATCTCTTCGAAAAGTTATAAAGCCCCGGGCTGAAACCTGTAGCCCGCATTTCTCATGAACATTGTGTTGATTTTTAGAATATTTCTGTTTTTTCAAGAGGTTCGACATTGTTTCGATTCTTTCTCTAAATCAACACAATGTTCACCAAAGGTCAGTCCATGCGGCGCCATCTTCGTCAGTATTTTGCCAGTGAACATAGCCTACTATGGTTCACTACCAAAAACTTTGAAGCTGACGCCGTCTGAACTGATGAGAAACGCGGGGTAGCTGTTTTCAGCAACTGAAAGAGTTGCTGAAAACTGTTGGAAAGTATATTCTTCGTCGCTGGTTTTATCCACCGGATTCAATCGGGCTTTCTCTTATTACCTATGACGGAAATTACTGAAAATTTACGCGGCATCGTCCAGCGTGTTACTTACCACAATCCCGATACCGGCTGGTCTGTTCTCAGAGTAGCCCCCTTCAACAGTCCTAATTCCCTTGAGACAGTGACCGTTCACCAAACTCAGGTTTTTGCAGGAGCTACCATGGAATTTCATGGTGCCTGGTCAGTCCACCCGCAGTTTGGTCGGCAGTTCAAGGCCAATAAAGCAATCGAGAAAAAACCTGCGACAACTGCCGCACTGGAAAAATATCTTGGTTCCGGTCTGATCCATGGCGTCGGTCCGAAAACAGCGAGCAGGATTGTAGGCAGCTTCAAGGAAAAGACTCTTGATGTCTTTGAGAATGACATCGGCAGACTGCTGGAGGTTCCCGGCATCGCCCTGAAAAAACTCCGCATGATTGAAAAAGCCTGGAGGGAGCATCGGGTTGTGCGGGAGGTAATGATGTTTCTGCAGGGCCATGGCATCTCAACCCTTTTTGCGGTGCGAATCTATAAAAAGTATGGTGATCAGGCTATTCAGATAGTCAGTGAGGATCCATACCGGCTGGCTCATGATTTTTACGGCATTGGTTTTTTCTCTGCGGATAAAGTCGCCCTCAGCCTGGGGCTGGCGGAAGACAGCGAACAGCGGATAACTGCAGCGGTAAGACATGTGCTCGCCGCCGGTCGTGAGCAGGGACACTGTTATCTTCTTTCGACCCAGATCACTGCCGAAGTTGGCAATTTGCTTGGCTTCAATCCGGAAACGCGGCTGGTTGAAATTCTGCATAACATGGAAGTGGCAAATCATCTGAAGGTGCGCCGCCT
>JBARUR010000069.1:0-7079 GCA_049645845.1 Desulforhopalus sp.
TGGTGACATACTCAATAATTAATTCTCCGGTTTTTGGATCTTTACTGGTAATTGTGTCACCCGCGCATTGCAGTTTGGCAGGTTTTGGCTGGATTTGGATATAGACAGGAATACGTTTCTCACGTTCTATAATCACTTCTTCAAACCTGGGTGCGCGATCATAGATGGAATCGATCCTTTTGAAATGATTATTATGCCACCGATTATGTTTGTCTTTCCAGAAGACACCTTTGCCGCTTCTATGCGGTTTACGGACTCCACGGTCTAAATCAACAGGTTCTCCGAAGTCGCGGGACTTGACACGCTTGGTTGGTTTGGTTTGTTGTGGAGCAGGCTTGGGCGACCAGTGAGGTGGTCTCTCCGGTCCTGTCCATGTTTTGGAACCCCAGGGATCTAACCTGTATCCCGCGTGAAGGATTGATGCTGTGAATACGATCAGAGAAAAAAGAGTGAGTGTGAACCAAATGAACCTTTTCATGTTACAGCTCTCTTTGGGTAAGGCCTTGGTGGTTACTTAAAATTAAGATCTTAAAGTAACCACCAAGGTACTTTTTCCCAATGTGTGAAAAAGAGATGGTTGTCTATCCATATACTGAAACAGTAAGAAGAGGCGGGTGACAGTCAAAATAAAATTTTGCCTGTCAATTTGCCTTCTCAGTCATTTTTTCTGCTTCACTGGTCATTGTCTGCATCTTGTATTTCAAAGCTGCCCGTGCGGCAGCCAGGCGGGCGACCGGCACTCGAAAAGGCGAACATGAGACATAATTAAGACCAAGGTTATGGCAGAGTTCTATAGATCGAGGTTCACCGCCATGCTCTCCACAAATTCCCAGCTTTAGGTCAGGCTTGGTTTGCCTACCTTTTTGCGCGGCAATCCGCATCAATTCACCGACACCGTCTTTATCTATTGTCTCGAATGGATTGTCAGGAAGAATCCCATGCACTATATACTCTATAAGAAAGCCCGACTCTGCATCGTCCCGTGAAATACCGAATGTAGTCTGGGTAAGATCGTTGGTGCCGAAAGAAAAGAAATCGGCGTATTCGGCGATTTGATCGGCAGTGAGAGCTGCGCGTGGAATTTCAATCATGGTACCGAATTTGTAGGCGATCTCCATTCCCTGCTCTTCCATGATAAGCTGTGCCTCATTTTCCAACAGTTCCCTTTGCATTTTTAATTCATTGACATGGCTGGTCAGCGGTATCATGACTTCCGGTCTTACATCTACGCCTTCCCTCGTGACGATGCATGCGGCCTCGAAAATAGCCCTGACCTGCATTTTCGTCAATTCCGGCAGATGGTTGCCCAGCCGTACACCTCGCATCCCGAGCATGGGGTTCTCTTCGCGAAGACTCTCTACCCGATGCAGGATCTGTTCTTTTTCCCTGACTTGTCGCAGGAGTGCGTCGATGTCATCAAGTCTCAGCGCATGCTGAAGCTGTATTTTCAGGTCGGCGAGGTCCTGTACAAGCGACATATGGTTCGGCAGAAACTCATGTAGAGGGGGATCGATAAGACGAATCACCACCGGCAGGCCATCCATTACACGGAACAGACCGGAGAAATCCTCACGTTGAAAGGGGAGAAGTGCCTGTATCGCCTCATTTCTATGCACTTCCATATCGGCCATAATCATTTTCTGCACCAACGGCAGCCTTTCGCTCTCCATGAACATGTGCTCCGTCCGGCATAAACCGATTCCTTCGGCCCCGTATTCCCTGGCGCGTTTGGCATCAACCGGATAATCGGAGTTGGCCCAGACCCCAAGCGTTCGGAAATCATCTGCCCAGGAGAGAATTTTCAGTAAGGAAACATCTTTCATGTCAGGATCTTTTGTGGTCATCTTACCGACATAGACCTCGCCGGCAGTTCCATCCACCGAAATGTACTCGCCTTCTTTGATGATCAGATCGCCGACTTTCAGATGGCGCCTGGTGAAATCTATTTCAAGCTCGGTTACGCCAACTACGGCAGGTTTGCCGAATTGCCGGGCCACGAGAGCCGCATGACTTGTGCGTCCTCCGCGACTTGTCAAAATCCCCTGCGCTGCCAGCATGCCATGGACATCGTCCGGTTTCGTTTCCGGTCTGACCATGATAACCGGCATATTTTCCTGTTTTCCCCAACGTTCAGCCAGATCCGCGTCCAGTGCAACTACTCCGACCGCTGCCCCCGGAGAGACATTCAAGCCTTTGGCCAAAAGATTTCCACTTGCTTTGGCAGCTTTTAAAGCTTCGATGTCGAATTGTGGATGGAGAAAGAAATCAATCTGTTCAGGGGCGATCCGCATGACCGCTTCTTCACGGGAGATCAGCCCTTCCTCCGCCATATCAACCGCAATCCGCACGGCTGCCTGCGAGGTTCGTTTTCCGTCCCGGGTCTGCAGCATCCATAATTTTCCTTTTTCAATTGTGAACTCGACATCCTGCATGTCCCGGTAATGTTTTTCAAGTAAAGCAGCTACTTTTTCAAACTCTTCATACGCCTTCGGCATCTCGGTTTGCAGTTCTGAGATATCATTTGTCTGGCGAATCCCGGCAACCACGTCTTCACCCTGAGCATTGGTCAGGTAATCACCTTCGATCTTCTTTTCACCGGTCGATCCGCTCCGGGTCATAGCCACACCTGTGGCACTGTCATCGCCCATATTTCCATAAACCATGGTGACGATATTTACCGCAGTCCCGATTTCGTGAGCAATGCCGGCGGCATTACGATAGGCTATTGCCCGTTTGCCGTTCCAGCTCATGAATACGGCTTCTGTTGCCATTTGCAGTTGCGCATAGGGCTCTGTAGGGAATTCATGATGAGTATGGAATCGAAAAATTTTCTTGAACTCCTCGGTCACCGCCATCCAGTGCTCAGCGGAAAGCTCCGCATCTGTTTTGACTCCGGCTGCCTTTCGTGTTTTGCTTAACACCGTCTCAAATTTATCATCCGGGATATGCATTACCACACTGCCAAACATTTGGATCAGCCGGCGATAAAGATCATAAACGAATCGTGCATCCCCGGATAAGGCTATCATTCCTTTGACGGTTTCGTCATTGAGACCGATGTTGAGGACTGTGTCCATCATACCCGGCATCGAAAACCTGGCTCCTGACCGGCAGGAAAGCAGCAGTGGATTGTGCGGGTCCCCGAATTTTTTACCACTGCTTTTTTCAACAGACTTTAGCGCCTCACCGAGCTGACTCCACAATCCCTTGGGAAGCCGCTCCCCCAGTGAGAGATATTTGTTGCACGCCTCAGTCGTGATAATAAAACCCGGTGGAACCGGAACGCCGATACGGGCCATTTCCGCCAAATTGGCTCCCTTGCCACCCAATAAACCTCTCACCCCGTCCCATGTACCACCCGCATAGGCTTCAACTTCGTCAAGCTCGTTAAAACGATAAACCCATTTTTTAGTCATAATTGGAACCCCCCGGTTACCTTACATAATGATTAATCATCCAGATATTCAGCTTTTGCTTCTGCAGTTTCTCGCAGTAGCTATTAGTTTCTTATTGGTCCGATCTGTGGTGCCAATTTGATATATTGTCCTGAGGACATCAGGAACGAGAACCGGCACGTTGGGACCGATAACCTCCGGCTGTAAAAGAGTTCATCAAATCATAGATCCCTGAGCACGATAAACATGGATACCGTTCTCGAACAGGAATTTTTTCGTTTCGGTATGTTGAGGCGAATTACTGCAACCCTGTCAGGGTGAGATATCTGTGTATTTCAAGGTGTCTCTGACAAATAATTGCAACTCAATAATATCCTGTTTTTGATACTCTGTCAATTTTGCCTTGGCTGGATGCATTGTTCAGGTATGTCCGTGCCCGGGGTCGAGACTCTTTTGCCGGTGATGGTTTTATAAAAGATCAAATGGACTGGCGACCGGGTTGCGCATATCCTTTACGACATGGGTATAGATCATCGTAGTTTCCACCTTCGAATGGCCGAGAAGTTCTTGGATCTGCCGCAAATCGACTCCATTGAGCAATAAATGAGTTGCAAAAGAATGCCTTTTATGCCGAATTCGGCATAATCGGCATAATGCCGACTCCAGGATTATGCCGACAGCACTCAATGTATTTTCCATCTAGCTGAAATTCTATCTACTTATATCACATTAGTTCTTGCCGATTCGGCATAATCCGGTTGTTCTTTTTTCATGAGAGAACCTTTTCCCATGAAAGGAGGATAACAATGATTGAATGTTATTATAAAAACCAAGAAGTCGTACATCGACTGAAAGAAAGTGTATTAGGCCCTCAACTTGACACATTCGCGTCGGTTGTTTCAGATTCAGGGTATTCACATGCAACAATCCGAACGCAGATCCATTTATTGGCTGGACTAATAAGATGGATTCAAAAGAATGAAATCGTTGTTTTTGATCTCGATGAACACATCACGAATATTTTTCTCAAAAAATCCGCCCGCAAGGGAGCTATTCGCAGGGGTGACAAGAATACCTTACGCTGTTTTTTAGATCATCTTCGGAACGAAGGTTTAATTGACTATTCGGCGCCGGCACTCGATGATTCTCCATTGGCGTCTCTTAAAAACCGGTATGAGAATTACCTCCGTAAAGAACGTGGGCTTGCACTGGTGACGGCCTCCCGCTATTGGCCTTATCTCCAGCAATTTCTCGTTGAGCAATTCGGCGATGGCCCCATTCAGTTTCGAGAAATAAGCCAGCAAGCCATCGAAAACTTTTTTCTTCGCCATGCTCATGATAGAACTCCGAAGGTCGCACAGCTGATGGTAGCAGCCATGCGCTCCTTTTTCCGATTCCTTTTTCGGTATGGGGAAACAAAACGCGATCTTTCAGCAGCTGTACCAACTGTCCCTACCTGGCGGCTAGCTGAGGTTCCAAAGTACCTTAAGCCCGATGAGCTTCAGTCCCTTCTTGAATTCTCCGATCGAACAACCCCTGTTGGCCGTCGGGACTATTCTATTCTTCTCCTCATCGCCCGCCTCGGTCTCCGGGCAGGAGAAGTGGTCGCGTTGGAGTTAGACGATATAAATTGGAGAACCGCAGAGCTAACGATACGGGGGAAAGGACTGTACCGTGATTGTCTTCCCTTGCCCCAGGAAGTTGGCGAAGCCTTGGCTATTTACTTGCAAAATGATCGCCCCATATGTCCAACGCGAAGGGTTTTCATTACGACGAGAGCACCCTACCGCGGCTTCAAGGATTCAACAACAGTCAGCACAATCGTTCGTAGAGCTTTGCAGAGGAGTGGTCTTAACACCCCAAGCAAAGGAGCTCATTTACTTCGCTACACCCTCGCAACCGACATGCTCCGTCAGGGGGCTTCAATGTCAGAGATCGGAGAACTTCTACGGCATCGATCCCCGAATAGTACAGAGATCTATGCAAAGGTAGATATAGAAGGATTACGTTCTATTGCCCGGCCTTGGCCGAAAAAAGGAGGTGTGAATTGAGTGATCTACGAAAAGCAATGGAGGAATACCTCGCAATCCGTCGCAGCTTGGGCTTCAAACTGATTAAAGTAGAAGCGACACTTCGAAACTTTGTTGCCTTCACCGAAAAAGAGGTCGCCTCGCATGTCTCGATAGATTTGGCACTTCGTTGGCTGAAGGCGTCCACAGCGAAGGAGTCGGCAACATTGGCTGACAACCTCAACACAGTGAGGCGCTTCGCCATTTGGCGAAGCGTTGCCGATGCGCGGACGGAAATCCCTCCCAAAAACCTTTTGCCTTGCCGGTACCATCGCAAACCCCCATATATTTACAGCGATGAAGAGATCGAAAAAATTGTCCGATCGGCACGTAACCTGCCTTCTGCGGTGGGGCTTAAAGGCCTGACCTATGCCACTCTGTTTGGTCTCCTTGCGACGACTGGAATGCGGATTAGCGAAGTTCTTGCTCTCGATAGAGAGGATGTCGATTTCAAAGAAAGGATTGTCATTATCCGTAAGTCTAAGTTCCGCAAATCACGGCTTTTGCCCTTACATATATCAACATCTGATAGTCTTGAAAACTATGCAAAAAGAAGAGACAGGATCATACCTCGCCCAAAAAGTGTTTCATTTTTTGTCTCGGAACAAGGCACTCGACTGACACAGGGGACCACAAGAGATAATTTTGCCAAAATTTCCCGCGAGATCGGCCTCCGTGAGAAAATCGAAGGTCGGCGTGTTGGTAGCGGCCCACGACTTCACGATATGCGACATCGGTTTGCCGCTCGTACTCTTGTGGATTGGTACCGTGCCGGCATTGACGTGGAGAGAGAGATCCACAAACTGTCGACCTATCTCGGGCACGCCCACGTAAACGACACTTACTGGTATTTGGAGGCAGTCCCAGAGCTTCTGGAGTTGGCGACTCAGAGATTTATGGAGGAAAGAAAGGAGGTTGACTTATGATGATTTCCAAGACATTTCCTACTCTTTTGCAGACATTTTTTACGGATCGCCTTCTTCGGCAATGGCGGGCAAGTCCTCATACCGTTGCATCATATCGAGATTCCTTCCGGCTTCTTTTGCGTTTTGCAAAAGAAAATCTCGACAAAGAACCATCGGTTCTATCTTTCGAAGATTTTACGGCTGATTTTCTCAGCGACTTCCTTGACTATGTCGAGAAAGACCGCGGTAACAGTGTTCGAACCAGGAATACTCGTCTGGCAGCCATACATTCATTCTTTCGCTATGTCTCTTTTAGTGAACCAGCATGCGCAGATCTCTGTTGTCAAATTCTCGCCATCCCAAGCAAACGCTTTGAAAAGCGACCCATCGAGTTCCTTACGCCTGAAGAGATCAACGCTCTTCTTGATGCACCTGATAAGGCTGCCTGGATCGGACGACGGGACAGAACGCTTCTCCTGACGGCAATCCAAACAGGACTCAGGGTCTCGGAACTAATCAGTCTTCGCTGCGATAATGTAGTTTTGGGAACGGGCGCCCATGTGAGATGTGAAGGGAAAGGCAGAAAGCAGCGGTGTACGCCACTTCGCCCAGAAACGGCAAAGGTTATGTCATCTTGGCTTTGTGAGCTTAATGGGCAGCCAGATCATCCAATCTTTCCCAACATTCGCGGTGGTTCTCTCAGCAGAGAC
>JBARUR010000070.1:0-103768 GCA_049645845.1 Desulforhopalus sp.
CTTTATTATTTTTTGTTTTTGATTCAGTTCGAAACAACAAACAGACAGTTCATGTCCGCCACTCGTTCCGTGTGTCTCAAAGACCGCGGCAAACTACTTTATTGCCTCGGTGCCGTCAAGAAGAAAAACGACCACAATGTTATTTTGATGCAGAAACATCTTATCTGTTAAATTGGAACAGACATTATAGTGTATATTATGCTAATTGTAGTTCTTCTTTATGAGTCCCACAAGTTCAAATAGTGTTGGGTTGTGATTTTGCTTATGGCATTTACTTATCCATCAGGAATTCTGCATCGTTACGAATTCACCTAATTCTATTTACTACTTTGTAGTGTCAAATTGATGGTTCCAAGCAAACGAGGTTAGAGGTGGAGTATGGATTATTCTGAGAGTCTGTTAGTTCATTTTAGAAGGGCGGAATTACTGAGAACAGAAATGTTGGATTGTCAGGGGATTGACTTGTCCTCCAGGCAATTATGTGATTTAGAATTGTTGCTCAATCGAGGTTTTTTCCCTTTAAGCGGCTATCTCAATAGGATTGATTATGATGCAGTAATCAAAACAATGAGACTTGCTGATGGAACTGTCTGGCCGATACCTATATGTCTTGATATAGATGAGCAGACTGTCAATAAGCTAAAGGTAGGTATGCGAGTTGCCTTAAACGATCAGGAAGGATTCTTGCTAGCTATTTTAGCTATAGACGATATCTGGCAACCTGATAAAAAAAAGGAAGCTTATGCCATTTATGGAACTGACGATCCGTCTGTGCATCCTGGGGTTATGCACCTTTATAACAGAGTCAACGACTGGTATGTCGGAGGATGTCTAGAGGGTGTTAGTCTCCCGATTCACTATGACTTTCAGCATTTAAGGTTGAGTCCTTCTGAAACCGTTCGAGCTTTTACCATGAACGGATGGAGAAGAGTTCTTGGGTTTCACACGGATGAATATCTGCATTGTGCTCATCGAGAAATGGTGATTACTGCAGCTAGAGAGGCTGGAGCCGCGATATTTCTTCAGCCGGTTGCAGATCTCAGCCACCCCGGCAATCTTGAGTATTATACTCAGATTCGGTGTTACCAGGCTTTTACTACTAAATTTCCTCCTAATATGATTAAGCTGGGGTTAACGCCTTTTGCGAGCCGTAAGGCAGGACCTAAAGAATCGTTATGGCAAGCAATTATCCGCAAAAATTTTGGTTGCAGTCATTTTATGGTTGCCGACGATCATGCTGATCCCTGGGCGGCAAGTGACAATGATAAGAGATTCTACCCGAGAGGGTATGCCCAAAAGATGGTTGATGACTTTGCTGCCGAAACGGGTATTTCAATGGTACCTCAACGGGAAATGGGATACCACCGAAGCCTGAAAAAATACGTCATTTTGGACGAGGTACCAGGTGACGAAGTCGCCACAATATCTTCGAGGGAATTAAGACGCAGAATGATACGTGGTGAAGAAATCCCATTTTGGTTTTCCTATCCGGAAGTCGTAGATCAGCTCCAGTGCTCTTTCCCACCACGCTCAAAACAGGGGTTTACTATTTTTATGACCGGTTTTTCCGGATCGGGAAAGTCAACAATTGCCAAGGTATTACTGGTAAAGTTTATGGAAATGTGTGATCGACCTGTCACACTGCTTGATGGCGATATTGTCCGGAAGAATCTCTCGTCTGAGCTCAATTTCTCCCGCCAACACAGAAACCTTAATATTACCCGCATAGGCTTTGTTGCCAGCGAAATTACAAAAAATGGCGGTATCGCTCTTTGCGCGCCTATCGCTCCTTATGAGGAATCCCGCCAGGCAAATAGGGAGTTGATTTCTCGTTATGGAGGTTATATTGAAGTACATGTTGCAACACCACTAGAGGTTTGTGAGCAACGTGACCGAAAGGGCCTGTACGCGAAGGCAAGGGCGGGAAAAGTAAAAGGGGTAACAGGGATAACTGATCCTTATATTCCGCCATCAGAACCTGAATTAAGCATTGATACCACCAATATAACTCCAATGGAAGCTGTTCAGGAAATTCTGCTTTATCTTGAAGAGCAAGGGTATATTGTTTGAGGAAATGATGATTTATGCATCGAATATCTGCAAATTCTTGAATTGTTCAAGCGGATACCGGAAAACTACTGATATCTTACCGGTTAATATGGCAGTTAGGGTTGCTTAGTTTTTTTTTCATGATATTATGTTGACCGCTTTGTTGTTGTACGTTTTCGCTCATCTTTAAACTATTTCTCCAATTGAGGAAGTTATGAATATTACGGTTTTTGGAGTGGGGTATGTTGGCCTGGTGCAGGCGGTGGTGCTTGCAGATGTCGGACATAATGTGTGCTGTGTTGATGTCGATGAAAAGAAGATCAAGGGTTTGAAGAACGGCGAAATACCAATCTACGAACCTGGTTTGTCGGATTTGCTGGTAAGCAATTACGAAAAAAAACGGATTGATTTCACAACCGATGCCCTCAGGGGGGTTGACCATGCCGAAATTCAGTTTATCGCCGTTGGTACTCCGCCTGATGAAGATGGAAGTGCGGATCTACAATATGTACTCGCTGTAGCCGGAATGATAGCCTCCCATATGGATAAAGGGAAAATCGTTGTCACAAAATCGACAGTACCCGTAGGTACATCCGATAAGGTCAGAATGCATATGGCCGCCATTCTTAAAAAAAGACAATTGAATTTATCATTTAATGTTGCGTCTAACCCTGAATTTTTAAAGGAAGGATCCGCGCTTGATGACTGTATGCGTCCCGAGAGAATTATCGTCGGCACCGACAGTAGTGAAGTTGAGGAAAAAATCCGGGAAATATACGAACCATTTAGCCGCAATAGAGATAAAATTATGGTTATGGACGTGCGCAGTGCCGAATTTACCAAATATGCGGCTAACTGCTTATTGGCCACCAAAATTTCCTTTATGAATGAGATGTCCAACCTTGCGGAAAGGCTCGGGGTGGATATTGAGCAGGTAAGGCGAGGCATTGGGTCGGATTCCAGAATTGGCTACCAATTTATCTATCCGGGCTGCGGTTATGGAGGATCCTGCTTTCCTAAAGATGTGAGGGCTCTTGAGCGATCAGCAAAGGATATCGGTTATGACGCTAAAATTCTGCGCGCCGTTGAGCTTGTCAATTTTAAACAGAAAGAAAAGCTCTTTGAGCATATTTCTTCTTTTTATAATAACAATCTCTCTGGCCGAACTTTTGCCGTGTGGGGACTCTCCTTTAAACCGAATACAGATGACATGCGTGAAGCTTCCAGTAGAATATTAATAGAAGCGTTATGGAAGGCAGATGCCAAGGTACAGGCTTATGATCCGGAAGCAATGGAAGAAGCGCAGCGTATATATGGTTCCAGAGATGACTTTACCTTGATGGGAACCAAAGAGTCTGCCCTGCGAGGAGCGGATGCCCTGGTTATTGTCACTGAATGGAAGAGTTTTCGGGTGCCTGATTTTGGTAAAATGCATGAAGAGCTGCGCGACAAAGTTATTTTTGATGGCAGAAATTTGTATGATCCTGCCAGGGTGGAAGCCATTGGGCTTGCCTATTATGGGATTGGTCGCGGCCGATCGATTAAAATAAATAATGTAAGTTCCATGAGAACAAGAGATTGATTGAAATGATAAAAAAGGCGTTGATAACTGGAGTGACAGGTCAGGATGGAGCTTATCTGTCTGAGTTTCTCCTCAATAAAGGTTACGAAGTACATGGAATAAAGAGGCGGGCGTCTCTTTTTAATACTGATCGAATCGACCACCTTTACCAGGATCCGCATGTAAGTGATCGTAAATTTATCCTTCATCATGGTGACTTGACTGATTCTTCCAGTCTTATTCACATAATCGGCAAGGTGCTGCCCGACGAGATCTATAATCTCGCCGCTCAGTCTCATGTAGCTGTTTCGTTTGAAGAGCCGGAGTATACTGCAAATTCCGATGCCTTGGGAACCCTCAGAGTACTAGAGGCCATTCGGATCCTGGGACTGACTGAAAAGACAAAGTTTTACCAGGCTTCCACTTCGGAATTGTTCGGGAAAGTGCAGGAAACCCCTCAAACCGAGAACACACCTTTTTATCCTCGATCACCCTATGCAGTGGCTAAGATGTATGCGTACTGGATAGTTGTCAACTATCGGGAGGCATATAATATGTATGCCTGCAATGGAATTCTCTTTAACCATGAGTCGCCGCTCAGGGGTGAAACGTTTGTCACCCGGAAGATAACCAGGGCGCTGGCTAGAATTTATCTGGGCTTGCAGGATTGTCTCCATCTGGGAAATCTTGACGCCAAACGCGACTGGGGACATGCCCGCGACTATGTGCAGATGCAGTGGTTGATGCTGCAGCAGGATAAACCGGAGGATTTTGTCATTGCAACCGGAGAACAGCACTCGGTGCGCGACTTCGTCAATGCTGCGGCAGCTGAAATCGGCGTGAGCATACGCTGGGATGGCACTGACGTAGATGAAGTAGGAATAATTGACAATGTTTCCACAGGAAGCGAAGTGAATGTAATGAAGGTGGGTGACACTATTGTTCGGATAGATCCGAGGTATTTCAGACCGACCGAAGTCGAAACATTACTTGGTGACCCTGGAAAAGCCAAAGAAAAACTCGGCTGGGTACCAAAGACAACCTTTGCCGAGCTGGTCTCTGAAATGATGCAGTCCGATTTGATGGAAGCCAGAAAAGATGAACTCTGCAAGAGTGAAGGTTACACAGTTCTTAATCATCACGAATAGAATATGGAAATAGATTCTCAGGAAAAAATCTTTGTGGCTGGACATCGTGGCATGGTAGGTTCCGCCCTCGTTCGGCAGCTAAATGATATCGATTGCAAAAACATCATTACCCGGTCCCATGGTGAACTGGATTTGACCGATCAGGCGGCGGTGTATCAATTCTTTCAGACTGAAAAGGTGGACAGGGTAGTTCTGGCCGCCGCTAAGGTGGGCGGTATTCATGCTAACAATGTCTATCGAGCTGATTTTATCTATGTCAATCTGATGATTCAGACCAATGTGATCCATCAGGCGTTCAAAGCAGGAGTGCAAGACCTTTTGTTTTTGGGAAGCTCCTGTATATATCCAAAATTGGCGCCGCAACCGATAAAGGAGGATTACCTTTTAACAGGAAAACTTGAACCCACTAATGAACCCTATGCAATAGCTAAAATTGCCGGCATCAAAATGTGTGAATCCTACAACCAGCAGTACAATACTCGCTACCGATCGGTAATGCCGACGAATCTTTTTGGTCCAGGAGATAACTATCATTTGGAAAACAGTCATGTCATTCCGGCTATGATCCGTAAGTATCATTTAGCCAAACTGGCCATGGATGGCGACGTTGAGGCAATTATCGCCGATGAATATCACTATGGCTTAATTCCGAGAGATATCAGGCTGGCCCTCGGTTACAACGCTGAGACTAAAAGTCTGGAAAAAAATCATATACCCAAGGTCGTTCTCTGGGGAACCGGATCTCCTCGACGGGAATTTCTTCATGTCAATGATATGGCTGCGGCTTGTGTCCATGTAATGAATCTTGATCAATCGAGCTTCTCAGGTGATAACCCTTCTTTTTTAAATGTCGGCACTGGAGAGGATATCACTATTAGTGAGACCGCTGAATGTATTGCCGAGTTGGTCGGTTTTACCGGAGAAACCGTTTATAATTCCGATCAGCCTGACGGTACTCCCCGGAAACTGCTTGATACCACCAGGATAAACAGTTTGGGCTGGAAACCACGTTATACATTCAGGCAAGGTCTGGAGGATGCTTATCTCTCTTATAAAGAAGCCATAGCCGTCTCTCGATAATATCGGTTTCCTGTACAATCGAGAGACATCACCACACTTTTATTCCTCGATGCTTCTTCGAAAGCGACGGATCATGTCATTGCGGATCATCTCATGATCCAGCTTGAAGATATCTTTTGGAAATAGCAGTTCCATAACCCCCGAATCAAAAATTCGCTTCACTTCATACTCGTCGTGGGCAACATCTTTTTTATACATATAGTTGAGCCATGAACGATTGGTGTGGATTATAAATTCAACGCGCATACCACCCAGCCTGGCAAAAAATTTCATCATTTCCGTTTTGGTGCTGGAACCTACCGCTGTAGCTTTGTAAGCTCTGGTACCGGTCAGAGTGTCGGAAATATCTTCAAGTACCATAAAGCTGTCTGCTTTTGAGGCGGATCGTGTCAGATGGTTTTGGAAGGTTTTGATATCAGCGACCGAATCCAGCACAGCCATGAGCCCAAGTTCATCATCGACGGCGACAGCGGGATTTTTTTCGTTTTTACGCAGCAATTTAAGTACCTTTGCCTCCGGTGGTTTCTTGCGAATCGACACATAAATAGGAATGTCTCGATTTCCGGCTGAAAAACGGCGGCGTTTGAGCAGGGTGAGCTTTGAACCTTTAGTAAGTTTGACTTCCTGGCCTTGTTTGGCAGTAAGAACCCTGACGTCGGTGCAGCAAAAAGTATCTTCAGAGTGATTCGAATACAGGTAGACAATGTCATGTTCACCGATTTTCAGGTTCTTACTCCAAACGTAAGCATTAAGATAATGGAGAAAATTGGAAAACTTATCTTCAATCCCAGTTTCCCTTTCCCGCTGATCAATACTCCCCGCAAGATTCATCAGCACCAACTTTCGCCTTGCCTCAAAACGGGCTTTTTTGTGGTATCTGTTATCGAACATTATGAGAAGGAGGGTGACAGGATCATTGGCCACCTCGATTTCGTTAGTGGTTGCTACAAAAGAAGTGTAAGGTTGTAAGATTTTAGCTTTAAGGGAGGTGACTACTGCGTCGGCAGTGCGAGCATATTCGTGGACCCTGGCCTCAATTTCCCGAGGCGTTCCATTCAATCCAAACATGTTCCCTAGCAATAAACAGGCACGTTGACTGCGATTTTGCAGTTTGTCCGGGTGCTTGAGTAGTTCTGTGAGCTGGGCAAAACCGGAAATGTCGAGGAATTCAAAGATCTGACTGCGAAGAGCCCTATATTTGGTGGTGTTGATTCGCTCCCGACAAAGATTTTTAACCCATTTCCTGGTATGAGGAGAAAAGGGTTTTGTTATATAAACATTGTCCTCGACTGCCAGCGGTCCATGCTGGAGCAGCGAGGTAAATACACTATCTTCACTGATAACTGACATCTAATAGTCCTGTGACAAATTTAAAAAAATTCAGAGAGGTTGCTTACGCTATGAGTTTTTGATTTTATTATTTTTGTTTATGTTTTAAGCGCCATTTTACAGATTATTGCAAATATAAACAGCGAAATTAAATGATAACAATTAAGAATAACCTTATAAAAAGATGAACGAAAATCATTCTTGAGTTATAATCCAATTTTTGTTACGGCAAGGCAAGACATTTGTTTCGTGGCGTTAAGCTCGCGTTTATCATTTTAATTTTTCAAGTGGAACTGAACATGTTCAGAAATTTCAGTATCGTGCCGAATATTATGTTTGGCAGAGGATCATTCAATCAACTTGGTGATATTATTAATCCTCATCGGATATCTCCTGATTCCTATTTTGTTTTTGTTGTAGATGACGTATTCAAAGGAAAACCACTGGAGAGCAGGCTGCCCATGCAGGGCAGGGATTTGTTGCTGCAGGTCAATGTTGATGATGAACCTAAGACCAGTTATATAGATACCCTCGTTCAGCAAATTCGAGATTATAGTGCTATTAAACCAGACGGCATCGTAGGGATCGGCGGTGGTGCTACCATGGATATAGCTAAAGCTATCTCATTGATGTTGAATAATCCGGGATCATCTGCCGATTACCAGGGCTGGGATTTGATCAAGAATCCCTCTGTTTATCATGTAGCTGTGCCCACTCTTGCCGGAACCGGTGCCGAAATTTCCCGGACTACCATTCTTACCGGACCAGTAAAAAAACTCGGAATAAATTCGGATCATACTTTGTTTCACCAGATTGTTCTTGATCCCGAGCTGCTTGCGGGTGTTCCGAAGGACCAGTGGTTTTATACCGGAATGGATTGTTACATTCATGATGTTGAATCTCTGAGTGGTACTTTTATTAATGAGTTTAGTAAAGCTTACGGTGAAAAGTCCATAGACCTGTGTAGGCAGGTTTTCCTGGAAGATCACCCTGAAAAAGATGATAAGCTGATGATGGCCTCCTATTTTGGGGGAATGAGCATCGCCTATTCCCAGGTGGGGGCCTGTCATGCGCTTTCTTATGGGCTTTCCTATGTCCTTGGAATCCATCATGGTATCGGTTGCTGCATCGCTTTTGATTATTTAGAAGATATTTATCCGGAAGGCGTGCGTGAATTCAGGCAGATGATGGAAAAACACCAGATAACTCTACCGAGAAACCTTACCCTTAATATGGACCGGGAAGCTCTCGAACTGATGGTGACAACTGCTCTGAATCTAGTGCCGCTTTGGGAAAACTGCCTCGGGCCGGATTGGCAGAATCAGATGACCCGTGAACGGTGTCTCGAAATTTATCGTCGAATGTAATTTTGTCTGATTTTGCTCAGAATGTACATCCAAGCAGATCTTTTGGCCGGGCCGCATCCTGTTGGATTGGGATAAAAAGAGCTCTGCCTATCGTTCTCGGTTATGTGCCTATTGGTTTTGCTTACGGTGTATTAGCTGAAAAAAGCGGTATATCTGAAGCCAACACGCTGTTGATGTCGCTTATCGTTTTTGCCGGCTCGGCTCAATTTATCGCTGTTGGCTTGTTTGCCTCTGGAACCGGACCGGCAGCGGTAATCCTCACAACTTTTGTCGTAAATCTGCGACATATGTTGATGGCAGCTTCGCTTGCGCCCTACCTCTCCGGCTGGAAGAAGCGATATCTTGCCTTTTTTTCCTTTGAACTTACCGATGAAACCTTTGCACTTCATTCTTCTGCAGCAACAAAATTGAGCGAATGCAGACTGGAGGCCCTGTCCCTTAATCTCACTGCCCAGGTATCCTGGATTTCAGGAACGCTGCTAGGCATAATCGCCTCAGGCATGATAGGGGATATAAAGCCTTTTGGGTTGGATTACGCATTGGCTGCGATGTTTATAGGTCTTCTTGTAGGGCAATGTGAATCTCCGATACGGATCATCACTGCGATTCTGTCAGGAGCTATTGCAACACTTTTATATCTTGCCGGCTGGCAGCAGTTTTATGTTATTGTCGCAACCATTGCCGGGGCAACCTTGGGACTGTGTGTTGAATTGTGGATCAAGCGCTAATTTTTTGGACCATCATAGGGATGGCAATTGTCACTTATCTGCCCAGATTGCTGCCCACTCTTTTTTTAAGTGGAAAGACACTGCGGCCTGTTTTTGCGTCCTGGCTGCGGCTTATCCCTCCAGCCGTTCTTGCCGCAATGCTTGTTCCATCTCTTCTTGTACCTGAAAAGTCAATCGATTTAGGTTTTGATAATCTGTTTTTCTGGGCAGCTCTCATTGCTTTTCCTGTAGCCTGGAAATGGAACAGTCTTTTTGCAACGGTAATAGTTGGAATGGGGTTGGTCGCTTTGGGTAGATATTTCGGATGGGGAATGTAATACTTCATGATTAATATTCTCTCTGCTCCGGATCGTGCCAAAATAATCCAGCCACTGCTACAATGGTTTCGGAATACTAACCGTGAGCTCCCCTGGCGAAGAACATACAACCCGTATCATGTTTGGATTTCAGAGATCATGCTCCAGCAGACCCAGATGGATCGCGGTGTAAGCTACTTTCTGCGGTGGATCAAACGATTTCCTGATGTTCAGGCAGTGGCAACAGCAGAAGAACAGGAAATTCTCAAATACTGGGAAGGTCTGGGGTATTACGCCAGAGCCAGAAATCTCCATAAAGCCTCAAAAGTGATTGTCAGAGACTTTGGAGGGGAAGTCCCCTGTGTTTACAAGCAGTTATTGACGTTGCCGGGTATAGGGCCATATACTGCAGCGGCTATAGCCAGTGTGGCGGGAAATTTTGATATTCCGGTGATTGACGCTAATGTAACACGGGTTTATGCACGGCTTTTTAATATAGGCGAACCTGTTAAGGAAAGACAGGTGCAAACGTATATTGGCAGCATTGCAGAACATCTTCTGCCAAAAGGACAGGCAAGGGCTTATAATCAGGCTTTGATGGATTTGGGCGGGCTGGTCTGTACTCCCAAAAATCCACGTTGCAGTGAATGCCCCATTGCTGAGTCATGCAGATCCTTGCATAAGGGAACTGTCCGGATTCGACCAGTCGTCGCGAAAAAGCGAGATATAATTACTCAACATAAAGTAGCTGGTCTTATACAATGGAAAAAGAAGATTTTCATTCAGCAGCGTAGGGCAGGCGATGTCTGGGGTGGTCTATGGGAATTTCCCGGCGGAAAGATTGAGGAAGGTGAGGGGGATGGAGAAGGAGCAGCAAATCTGGTGATTGCAGAAACAATTTCAGCAGATATCGGTCTGTCAGTAGCTCTCGTAAAACCTATCACCAGAATAACCCATCACTACACTCATCATAAAATAATTCTTCACTGTTAATTTTGTACTCTTAGCGGGGAGCAATTTGAACCCGTTTTGCATTCGGCGGACAACTATCGATGGGTCTTTTCAAAAGATCTTGAAAAATTCGCCTTTCCTGCAGGTCCTAGAAAACTTCTTGAATATATAAGGTCAAACCAGCCGGAACTTCTGTATCCTTAGGCTTGAGGTTGATCAGCAGAATAAAGAAGTTCCACGGGACAATGATCCGAACCTAAAACATCCTTTAAAATAGCCGCACTTTTTACCTTTGTTTTAGCGACCTGATCAACACAAAAATAGTCAATGCGCCACCCTATGTTCTTAGAACGGGCACTGAATCGATAGCTCCACCAGGTATACTGGTCCGGTTCCTGATTGAAAATTCGAAATGTATCGACAAAGCCTGCTTCCACAAAAGTATCCATCCAGGCTCTTTCTTCAGGAGTAAATCCAGCATTTTTAATGTTGGATTTCGGGTTCCTTAAATCTATTTCCTTATGAGCCACATTAAAGTCACCACAAAGAATAACTGCTTTTTTAGCCTCTAACTCCTTAGCAAAAAGAATAATTTTCTGATTGAATCGTAATTTGAAGTCAAGTCGTTTCAGCTGATCTCCACTATTAGGAAAATAGATGTTTATCAGAAAAAAACTATCAAATTCCAGCGTGAGAACCCGGCCTTCGCAGTCAAATTCCGGATCACCTAAACCATAATGTACTGCTATCGGCTCAATACGACTGTAAAAAGCAACACCGGAATATCCTTTTCGTTCTGCGCTATGCCAATAGGATGTATAGCCGGGGATGTTTTTTAATTCTTCTGAAAGTTGTTCCGGTTGTGCTTTGGTTTCCTGCAGGCAGATGACATCTGCATCGAATTCAGGCAATGTAGAGATAAAGCCTTTCTTTTCAAGGGCCCGGATACCATTGACATTCCAGGAGACAAACTTCAATTCGTTCTTCTTCACAATTTGGGCTCCAGGTATTTTGCGGGAACGGACACCCCTCTGAGGGCATTTTTTTTCTAACGGACAGATATCACAATGAGGGCTGACAGGCCTGCAGATCGATTGACCAAAGGCAACGAGTATGGAATTAATACCGATCCAATGTTTTTCAGGCAGCTGCTCTCGCAGGGCCATTTCTGTTTTAAGTGGAGTGTCGGTTGTTACGTATTCCCATATGTTCATTATCCTGTGGACATGGGTATCAACACAAATAGCTGGTTTATTAAAGGCAACACTCCTTACCAGGTTTGCGGTTTTCCTGCCGACTCCAGGCAAAGTAATAAGATCTTCGATGGTTTCGGGTACATTTCCACTGAAATCATTAAGTTTTCCCGGCAACTTTGACAAGTGTCTGGCCTTGGTTTTATAGAAGCCGACAGGATAAATAAGTGCAGCGATTTTTTCTTCAGACAGGTTTGCAAGGGCCTCTGAATCAGGGGCAAGTTTGAATACTCGTGCCGAAGCTTTGGCTGTGGTTTCGTCTTTGGTTCTGGCTGAGAGTATGGTAGCTACCAAAACTTTAAAAGGATCTTTAGTCTGAACGGCAATCAGATCTACCACCGGCACCTGTTTATTGCGGACGGCAGAGGCTACGGTTGAAAGAAACCAGTCAATGTCGATGGTCATTAACGAAACTCCCTAATTTACTTAATCTAATAACTCCGGAATTACAGTGGCAACACATCACTTTCGAATTGAAGTGTGGCAAAATAATCTTCAACCTTTTCCGCCCGACGAATAAGTTCTACTTTGCCATCTTCTCGCAAAAGCAATTCTTTAGGACGTAGGTTGCCATTATAGTTGAAACCCATGGCACTCCCATGGGCACCGGTATCCTGAATGACGAGCATATCGCCATCTTCGATCTTCGGCAATTCGCGCTGCACTGCGAATTTATCGTTATTTTCACAAAGAGAACCGACCACATCAACGATTTCATTTTCTGTGTCAGGATCCTTTCCTACCACATCGATATGATGATAGGCACCGTACATGCCGGGACGCATGAGGCAGCTCATGGATGCATCAACGCCAACATAGGTGCGATAAATATCTTTTCGGTTAATGGCCTTTGTTACAAGAACTCCATGCGGTCCGGTCATAAAGCGGCCGCTTTCCATATACAGGGCAGGTTCATAACCATGCTGTTGGTGGAAGTTTTTAAAAAGGGTTGTTATCTCTTTGCCCATTGACTCAAGGTCTAATCCTGCAATACCTGGTTCATAGGGAATACCGAGCCCTCCACCAATGTTGATGAATTCAAAAGTGATATTAAGTTCATTCGAAATATCAACAATAAGGTCAAGGAGCATCTGGCTTGTCTGGACCATATATTCATGATTCAACTCATTCGAAGCGAGCATGGTGTGAATGCCGAATCGTTGAACACCTAAAGACTTGGCCTGGCGATAGGCCTCGATGATCTGGTCGTCGCTCACGCCGTATTTGGCTTCGGTCGGTTTACCGATGATGCCGTTTCCGGTACGTTTTGCTCCTGGGTTATAGCGAAAGCTTATTAATTCAGGTACGTTAGGAACTTTTTTTAACAGGTTCAGGTCGTCAAGGTTGAGTATTGATCCACCATCTTTGGCAGCTTCTGCAAAGTCAAGTTCGCTGGTATTATTCGAAGTGAACATGATATCCTCACCTCGACCACCGACCTGACGGCTGAGACGCAGCTCGGCAATGGAGCTGCAGTCAAAACCGAATCCCATATCTTTCATTATTGAAAGAATTGCAGGGTTGGGTAGGGCTTTTACTGCATAGTATTCACGGAAACAGTTAATTCCGGCGAAAGCCTTCTTAAGACTATTTCCAGTTTCTTTAATTCCTGCTTCATCGTAAATGTGGAATGGCGTTCCGTAATATCTGGTAATCTTGTCCAATATTGGATAAAGACGATTTTTGTATTCTTGTAAGATCGGCATGAGACTTCTTCCTTAAATAGTTTGTGGGAGTGGTATTTGGCTGGTTTCCTTGACTGTCGTTAATACAGTTTCAGTACTGGTGGAAAGGACGCCTTCGATAGTGGTAATCTTTTCCTGAAGCAACTGGCCCAGTGTTGTAGTATCAGCGCTACGAACCTTGATCAGATAACAGTCATTTCCAGAAACAAAATGCACCTCCTGGATTTCGGGGATCAATGAAAGCTGGTTGCCGACTTGATCACACATAGCCGGGTTGGTCTTTATATGGACAAAGGCAACCTGGGAGCGATTGAATCGTTCTGGGTTCAGTCGAACCTCGTACCCATCAATAATTCCTTGTTTTTCCATCTTGCGGATCCGCTCCAATACAGCCGAAGGGGCAAGGCCGACCTGTCTGGAAACTTCGATGTTTGGAATACGGGCCTTTTTTTGAAGTATATTTAAAATTTCTAGACCAATTGTGTCCAACATATATCTCTCCTTTTGTGCCTTTTTCCTAAACAATCGGGTACAGCCTATCTTTCCATTTAATCTGGGTGACCTAATTATTAAATATATTGTCTTATGCGTGAAAGTCAAGAACGTTATTCTGAATATCCTGATATGGCATGTTATAATTCTCCATATGTTTATATATCCCGACAGTAATTCTCTGGCTGATTAGAAAATCTATGGTTCGGATTACCAATAACTAACAGTGAAATATGATAGGTAAAAGGTTTCGAAGTGGAGTGCAGATAGAGTATACTGATGCACATAAATGTAGATTAGTCTCTCGATTGAACATTTTGAATGATGTAACTCTTTTTCCACATCAGTATTATTAACTTGTCTTTATCTGGCTATCTTTTGGGTCAATAAGAATAGTTCATTTTATGTTATGGGGAGTCTGTATTGTCGTTAATTACTGTAGTTATTCCCACTCTCAATGAGGCTGAGAATATAGACCTGTTGCTCAAAAAAATTATCAATACCAAGCAATTATCTCATCTTGATTTTGATATCCTTTTCGTTGACTCAGCTTCTACTGACGGAACCTGTGACCGTGTAATAGACTGGCAGAAAAAGGCACCGGTTCGTCTTCTGCAGCATGATTGTAATATTGGTCTTGCCGGGGCTGTCATAGCTGGCGCACAACATACAGACTCAAGGTTCATCGTGGTCATGGACGCAGATCTGAGTCATCCACCTGAGGTTATTCCAGAGCTTCTTCAACCGCTTCTAGACGAGACTCATGATATGGTGATCGGCAGCAGATATATTGCAGGTGGTTCTGTACCCGATTGGCCTTTTTTGCGAAAACTTTCCTCAAAAATTGCGACACTTCCTGCACTCTTATTTTGTGAAGTAAAGGATCCGCTTGCTGGCTTTTTTGCTGTAGAACGGCGGAGAATAGTGGGTTTGCCTGGATCAGTTCCAGGGTTTAAGATAGGCTTTGCAATATTAGCGGAGTTTGGGAAAAATATTCGCGTTACTGAAATTCCGATAACATTCAGAGATCGCGATTATGGAGAATCAAAAATGAATTATTGGGTTGTCTTTGACTATCTGAGACAACTCAATAATTTGGCCTTCAATCGAGTGTCTAACCTCTGTGCAAACATCATTTGCAGGAAAAACAGAAAAAATAAATAAAACTAGACCGTTTTATGGTTTGTTTCCGTCCGCAAGATTTTTGGGGTCGAGTAATCGCTGAAGTTCTTCTTGTGGTATATCAGTCTGTTCCATTGCTACTTCCAAAACCGGTCTATTTTCTTTCTGAGCGATTTTCCCTATTTCAGCAGCTTTCAAATAACCGACTACAGGATTAAGTGAAGTGACCAGAATCGGATTGAGAGAAAGGACTCGTTCAAAAACCTGACGGTTAACACTCATGTTTTTTATAGCTTTCTCACCCAATGATTCTGCACATCCCGCTAAGAGCTCAATAGATTGAAGGAGAGTTGCCGCAGCAAGAGGCAACATTGTATTGAGCTGAAAACTTCCTCCCAGCCCCGCAAGATTAATAGTGGTGTCATTTCCAATAACCTGAGCCGTCGCCATGCAAACCGCTTCCGGAATAACCGGATTAACCTTTGCTGGCATTATACTTGATCCAGGCTGAAGGGCAGGGAGCTTAATCTCTCCGAGACCGCCAAGAGGACCGGAATTCATCCACCTAAGGTCATTAGCAATTTTACTGAGGGAGATTGCACAGGTTTTGAGATGACCTGAAAATTCGACCACAGTGTCAAGACTACTAATGCCTTTATATCGAGAAATTGCCTGGGTAAAAACCAGATCAGTCTTCCTGTTGATATGTTCTATAGCTTTTGAAGGAAAACCCGGATGACAATTAACACCACTGCCGACAGCAGTTCCTCCGAGCGGTAGACGGCTCATTCGCGGAAAAGCCGCTTCGAGACGCTCTCTACATTCATCTATTTGCACAGCCCATCCTTCCACTTCGGATTGTAGTCGTATAGGGAGCGCATCCATAAGATGAGTACGTGCTGTTTTTATTACATCGCCGTGATCTGCGCCGAATTTACGTATAATTCCGGAAAGTTCTTTGAGAGCCGGCAAGAGTTTTCCGGTGGTAGTGTATACTGCCGAAATTTGGATGGCAGAAGGAATTACGTCATTACTGCTTTGGCAGAGATTAACATGGTCATTTGGCGAAAGTTCGACACCCTTTTTGCGAATCATGCCGACAATGACTTCATTGACATTCATATTGGTGCTGGTGCCGGAACCTGTTTGAAAAATAGACAGAGGAAACTGATCTAGCGGTCGTAATAAAAGCAGTTCGTCAACAGCATTGCAGATGAGATCAGCATGAGCTTGTGTAAGCAATCCGAGTTTTTCGTTGGCCCTTGCGGCTGCCGCCTTGATCCTCAGAACAGCTTCGATAAAACTCCAGGGCAATGTCTGGGAGGAAATGGTGAAATTCACTACAGCTCGTTGAGTTTGGGCACCATAGAGAGCTTCAGCGGGTACCTGAACTTCTCCCATGCTGTCTTTTTCAATTCGGTATGTGCCCGTGTCCATTTGAGTCTCCTTCTTATATTGTTTCCTCGGCCGAAGGGGGCGAGAGTTTTTTCAGTAGTTTTCCAAGAGTGTGCTGTTCAGGTATTGTCAAAACTGAAATCCTGTTGAGGATAATATCTGCATGAGTGGGAAATATTCTCTCAATAGTTGACATACCCTTTGGTGTCAGGTGGATTGTGTAATATCTTTTGTCTTTACTCTTTACCTTTCGCTCTACCAGTTCATTTTTTTCTAGATTATTAATTATTGTAGTGATGTTGCCGGGTGATTTCAAAATCTTGGTGGCAAGCTCCTTTTGGGCCATTGGCCCGAGATGGTACAGTGCCTCAAGGATTCCGAACTGACTGACGGTTAATTCTGACAGAAAGTGTTGGTGTACATCATTACACACGCTGTTTGTGCTTCGGATAAGTTTTATAAATGTACTCAGCGCTAGTATGTGTTCTTCAGTGCCTTTAAAATTGGACATCATTTCTTACATGGGATTTGTGGTTGTTTTTAACAGGTAAGAGACCGAATTATACCAAGAATCTCCGGTTTTAGTTTAATGTCAAACTAATTCCAGGGTGGGAAAAAGTCAAGATGGGCATCAAACAGCAACTAAAACTATCCAAATCAAACTGAAGCAATACAGAGGGGCAATTAACCCGGATTTCTCATGAACATGGTGTTCACATTCACGAGAAATCGACTTAGGTTTATAACTTATTTTTTCCAAAGGCCATGCAGGTTGCAGTAGGCACGAGCTGTAACAGCATCTGCCTTAATGGGGAAAAAAGCTGATGGCTTAGTCGAAGGATTGAGAAATTGTCGGTACACAGCATCTCCTGCTGAAAGTTCAATCCATTCAATGTAATGTGCGTCAGTCATAGGGTGATCCACAGTCCCAATGTTTACCTGCCAACCCCCTTCGAGTTTTTCAAGGGAAGGAACGTGTTTTTCAAGCGCAGCATCAGTGGTATTTTCAGTCTGCATTGTCATCTGCTGTCCACAGCACATCATTTCGGCACCGCCTGCTGTAAGAATTTCAGCGATGTTGCCACAAATATCACACTTGTATATTCCTAATTTCTTGGCCATTACTAACTCCTGGTTAATTGAATCGTTTCCAGTTCATGACGAAATGCTCAGGTTATTCTACACCTATGATTAGTGTTTCAAGTCGAGCACTTGTCAAGCGACTGGTATAAAACATCAGTAAAAAAATTAATACACGAACTTCAGTTGCCTATCATAATCATAGATTGTTTCACCTGCAAATATAAAAATCAACAATTGCGAAAAAGAATTATTTCTATTTGCAAATGTGTCGTGACTGCCAAGAAGAGTCTTTTCTTGAGGTAAAGAGTATGCTAATAGTCGTAAATTAAACAAAAAATTAAAATTCCCTAAGGCTCGAGTCATCTATGTTAGTGATACAAAACAATGATCAGGTGATCTGGTTAATACTTGTACTGTTTTTAACACTGTTATTTGCTATCACCGTAATTTTGGTCTGGTTTGCTGTAAAAAATAGACGAAACAATAAACATGTTGCACCTGATTATCGAAATCATACTCTTTCTGAAATAATGTGGATAATTACTCCGACTCTCATAACTCTTATTGTGTTTTTCATGTTATTTATATCGGGACAGGAGCGGATATGATTTCCAGATTAGAACTTGCTAAGGTCCCGCTCTGTCTTCTCATTGGTTGCTCAACGGTTTTTGGATATATTTTGGCAGACCCTGCAGCAGGAAGGCGCACGTTTTTTCTTGGTGTGGGAATTTTTGTGATAGCTGCAGGCGCGGCAACCCTAAACAGCCTACAGGAACATGGGTTGGACAGGCAATTGGAGAGGACCAAAAACAGACCATTACCAAAAGGTTTGCTTACTCCGGGACAGGCCTGGAGACAGGCGATGATTCTGCTTTGTATTGGTTTCATGATACTTGTTGCAGCCAGTGAAAATTTTTTACCCGTACTTGTCGCTCTTTTTTCATTATTTCTATATAACGTTGTCTATACTCCTTTAAAAAAAAAGACGATACTGGCTATCATTCCAGGAGCGATTTGTGGTGCTTTGCCCCCGTATATCGGTTGGATTGGCGGCGGTGGAGAAGCTGCCGGCTATACTGGAATGCTGCTTATTGTTCTTTTTGTATTGTGGCAGGTTCCGCACTACTGGCTTGTGCTGCTTACTTTTAAAGAGGATTATGAAAAGAGCGATATACCAAATTTCCTCAAACAGTATAAGGAAGAGAGCTTAAAGAGGTTTTTTGTGTCATGGATAGGTGCCCTTGCCTCGGTCATGCTCATGTTTCTTCTCCTGCCCTTTCATCTTTGGCCCTTCTCTCGAGTATTAATTTTATTAAACGTTGGATTGTTATTATTTGTATTTTTTTATAGCTTCATTATACAAAATGCATGTAACTATCGAATTCTTTTTATATTTTTAAACATTGCTCTTTTCTTCCATATGGTGGTTTTATCAATGAGCAGGTTTTTTGCTTAAAATAGAGATATACAGATCAGATAAATTAAACAAGCAAAAGAGGGGTGATTATGAAAGTTGATTGGGCATATATGCGAAAAGGATGAGCTTCCTGCAAGAAAGCCTGGATGGTTTTAGAGAAGAAGAATATCCTGATTACAACAGAGGTAGATGCAAAAAAACAAATTTACGCGGGCGAAGAAGCGTGGAATGTGATTGCAGGCGCCGAAACAATCTACGTAGCCAATGGCCGGAATATTATCGAATTTTCTCCTGCTACTGCTGACAAAGATGAACTGCTGAAAAAAATTACAGGCCGAACCGGTAATCTTAGGGCACCTGCTTTGAAATGTGGGGGAGAATTTTACATAGGTTATAATGATGATATGTATAAAGGCTTTGTTTAGTGGCCCTTTAGTTCTTTATCATGTTTATTTAAAAGAATAGAGAAACCTATTCAGGGCTTCTCTATTCTTCACCTTTGTTGCAAGTCCGTGAACAATTTAATGGTGGGCGGTGAGATATTCCGCAACGCCTTCAGCAGTAGGTTTCATTGCTTCTTCACCCTTGTTCCAGTTCGCAGGGCAAACTTCACCATGTTTTTCGGTAAATTGAAGAGCATGAAGTATGCGTAGGGCTTCGTTAACATTTCTGCCCAATGGAAGGTCGTTCACGACCTGATGTCGGACAATTCCCTCTCTATCGATAAGAAATAATCCTCTCAGTGCAATACCTTGATCCAGAAGGACTTCATAGGATTTTGAAATGGATTTATCAAGATCGGCGACCAGTGGATACTGAATGTTGCCAATACCGCCGTCCTGAACTTTGGTGTTCTTCCAGGCCAGATGAGAAAAAGCTGAATCAATTGAGATACCGATTAGCTGGCAATTATGGTCTTCGAATTCTTTGACCGCCTTATTAAATGCGAGAATCTCGGAAGGACAAACAAAGGTAAAATTAAGTGGATAGAAGAACAACAACACATATTTACCGCGGAAGTCTGAAAGACTGAAATCGTCTTTAAAGGAGTTGTCGGGTAATACTGCGGTAGCTGTAAAATCAGGTGCAGGTTGAGTAACTAAAAGGCTCATGATAGTGCTCCCATATTTATGTTTGATAAAGTTCAGAGAATTGAAATCATTTAGCTGAGCATAACATAAAAGTTAAAAAATTAGCTGTAACATATTGTATATAATCAACATGCTACAGCTCTTGTTGCAACGATCACTTTCTTTCTAACACTTTTTAATCCCCCACATTGTGAAGGGGACTTTTTTTAGCCCGCATGCATAAAGGCACCTGAAAGAGTGACAGACTTTCTGGCGTGAAGAACTAATCTACTTTCCAAAAAGACTCTTTTTCGGCTCCACACAATGGACAGACCCAATCTTCTGGAACATCGTCCCAAGCTGTTCCGGGAGCTACGCCATTGTCTTCGTCACCTGTTGCAGGATCATAAATGTAACCACACGGACATTCCCATTTTTGCATTTTAAATTCCCCCATAATTAAAAAATAATAGTAATCATTCTTAGTAGTGTGAGTTCTACTATAGCAAATGCCTTACAAGAGTCAATAAAAAAGAATGGAAAATATCGAGAGGTTTTCATTTGTATCTCTTGATGATTTCTTTGCAGGGTATAAGAGCTGTAGCGGTAGCGGAGACGATATTTCCTGCAACACCAGGACCATCTCCGGCAACAAAGAGTCCCTTTACCGTCGTTTCCAGGTTATTATCGGTACTAACCTGCGTAGCAAAAAACTTAATTTCAGGAGCGTAGAGAAGTGTCTCATCATTGGCTACTCCAGGTATTATCTGGTTCAGTTGATCAAGCCCATCTATGAGATTGGTGAGAATTCGCTCAGGCAGGGCCATAGCAATATCACCGCAGGTAACACTTTTTAAAGTCGGTTCAATATAACTGTTTTTTACACGATTCCAGGTTGATCTTCGTCCACGTTTAAGATCTCCGTAACGTTGAAGAATTGGTTTTCCACCACCTATAAGAGTTGCAAGTTTGCCTATAGATTCACCGTAGGCCTGATTGTCTTCTACAGGATCAGTGAGCACCACCTTCGACAAGAAAGCAAAATTAGCATTATCGGATTTTTTATCCATGAAAGCATGGCCGTTGACACAAACGAAGTTTTGATAGTTTTCCAGAGCAACATAGCCTCCGAAATTTGTACAGAAAGTGCGGGTTTGGTCGTCATATTTGGTGGTTCGAACAAAGAAGGTAGGATCGTAAATAGTCTCACAGAGATCTTGCATAATTTCATTATGCACTTCGACCCGAACTCCGACCTCAATGCCTCTTTGCGACACATCGACGCCATGCTCTTTGGCAATACTCGCCACCCATTCGGCTCCGACGCGTCCAGGAGCCAGGATAACATTTTTCGCTTTGTAAGTTCCGCGATTGGTTTTTACACCTTTAATAGTACCGTTTTTAACAATAACCTCTTTCGCCTCTTCTGAATGATGAAAGATAACTCCTTTTTCAGCTACATAAGCCGCCATCTTGGCTATGTGGTCTGGCAGATTGTCACTGCCAAGATGTTTTTGTTTTATTATCAGAAGGTCGATTCCCTGTTTACGTGCGTTTTTTCTGATATTAAGGGCTCTATCCATATCAGTCGGAAATACTTTGCCGTCCATATTAAACCGGTTAAAAATATTTTCCGTTTCATCTATTAGAGCTATTGCTGCAGAGACGTCCATAAACTGGGTAAGATCGGTTTTGCCAAGTTTATGGATAAAATTGAGCTTTCCATCAGAAAAGAGTCCGGCTCCGCCAATACCGCATAAGATATTGCATGGCTTGCATTTAATACAGCCCCCGTCTTTTATGGGGCATTTGCGTTTTAATGATGCCTTGCCTTTTTCAATAACGAGTACTTTGAGGGTAGAATTTTCTGCAAGATAATACGCAGCAAAAAGGCCGGCGGGTCCACCACCAACAATAATTACGTCATAGGTCTCTTCTGATACATAATGTTTTGCGGGCAATGGTAGTTCCTCGGTAGGGGATAAATCAATGCATGGCTGAATCTAATGATTATTTCAGCCTTCTGACGGAGATACTAAATAAAATATTTCCTGGTTTATGTGAACATGCATAAACCAGGAAAAAAGACAATAAATTATTCCGTTGTTAGAATATCATCTGCTGCTTTAGCTGGTGGAGTTGCCTGAGGAGTAATGACTGATGCAGTTGCCGGCGCCATACCATAAGCCATTCTGACTTTATTTTCGATATCGAGGCACATCTCAGGTTGATCAGTGAGAAAACGTTTGGCATTTTCACGTCCCTGACCAATTCTCTCTTCATTGTAGGCATACCAGGAGCCGCTTTTTTCAACAATCTCGAGATTGACGGCCAGATCGAGCATGTCCCCAACCTTGGAGATTCCTTCACCATAAACGATGTCGAATTCAGCTTCTTTGAAAGGTGGGGCACATTTGTTTTTAACAACTTTCACCCTGGTGCGGTTACCGATGAGATCATTTCCATCTTTGAGCTGACCTATCCTGCGAATATCCAGGCGAAGTGAAGAATAAAACTTCAGGGCATTTCCGCCGGTAGTAGTTTCGGGATTGCCGAACATTACACCGATTTTCATTCGTATTTGATTGATGAAAATCAGTATAGTGTTGCTTCGACTGAGAACACCGGTAAATTTTCTCATGGCCTGAGACATCAGCCTGGCCTGCAGGCCCACATGAGCATCACCGACGTTGCCGTCAATTTCCGCCTTAGGGACAAGGGCGGCGACAGAGTCGATGACAATCACATCAATACCGCCGGATCGAATGAGAATCTCCGCAATTTCAAGAGCTTGTTCTCCAAAATCAGGCTGAGATACGAGCAGGTTGTCAATATCCACGCCCAGTCGTTCAGCATATTTTGTATCCAGTGCATGCTCCGCATCAATAAACGCTGCGGAACCACCTGCTTTCTGAGCTTCAGCCACAACGTGAAGTGCGAGCGTTGTCTTACCGGAGGACTCCGGACCGTAGATCTCAGTAACTCTTCCTTTAGGTATGCCGCCTACTCCAAGTGCGATATCGAGGCTTAAAGCACCGGTCGGAACAACAGGGATATTCTCTGTTTCCTGGGATCCAAGACGCATAATGGATCCTTTACCGAACTGTCTCTGGATCTGACTTATTGCATTATCAACACTGCTGCCTTTGTCTTTGTTGTTTGTAGCACGTACTGCCATGCGATTCTCCAAAATGAAAAGTGAAATGTATGTAAAGAAGACTTGTGCTATCTACCATACAATGAGAAATAAATAAAAATCTTACTATTTATGTTTTTTTTAAAATTAAAAAAAGAAAACGCCTGAAACGATTTTCACAATTGTAATTTTTGCAATAAATATTTTCGTATGAGGTCAAGTCCACTTTGTGCGGAAATTTCTCTGATTTGATTGCGATCACCATTGAAGTGAAATTTCGTGACCCAGTTCTCCTCAGCAGTTGCGATTGCGATATAAACCGTACCGACAGGTTTTTCTTCGCTGCCTCCGCCCGGTCCTGCTATGCCGGTTACTGCTAACCCTATATCGGCTTCACTTTTCTCCCTCACTCTCACAGCCATTTCTTCGGCAACTTCACGGCTGACTGCTCCTCGAAATTGCAAGAGATCAGGCGGAACGCCGAGATAAATTGTTTTAAGAGAATTAGAATACGAAACAACTCCCCCAAGGAGATAAGCTGAACTTCCTGCGTTATTGGTAATCTTCCGGCAGATTAACCCCCCCGTACAGGACTCTGCCACCGCGAGTTTCAGGTTGTTTTCTAAAAGCAGTTTGCCAACGACTCTTTCCATGCTATCACGGTCACATCCATAAATCGAATCTCCCAGGACAGTATATATGGCATTGCAGGAGGAGTTGAAGAGACGTTTTGCATTATTATCTTTTTTATCACGCACAGTTAGGCTGAGATGAACTTCAGGAAAGACCGGATAATAACCTATATGGACATCAGGACTAAGGTCAAGGGTTGTTATGCGACGATTAACCTCTGTTTCGGGAAGATTGAAAATACGGAACGTCCTTTGATAGGTCGTCAGGCAATGATCTTCATGCCAGGTGGAGAGTTTAGGAAGCACCTGTTCGACCAGGAGTTGCTGCATCTGACTGGGAACTCCAGGGAGAAAAAATATCGGTTTATTATCATGAATAAGTTGATATCCTGCCATGCGGGACTGGGGATTCAAGGCTTCTGCACCTGATGGAAGCCATGCCAGTTTTTCCAGTCTCCCCACCGGTGAAACAGTAATTTCATCAAGGTGGGTGCGAATGTTTGAAAGAATTTCCAGATTTGGCATAGTAGGGCGATTGAGGGCCTTGGAAACTGCTTCATTAGTTAAATCATCATCGGTTGTACCAAGGCCGCCCGTAACCAGTACGGCGTCAACCCTGCAAAGAGCTTGCTTAAGAGCTTCACCTATAAGAACTGGACTATCTCCTATAGTGTTCATCGCGTAGATTTCATAGCCGGCCTCAAAAAGATGTCTAGCTGCAAAACTGCTGGTGGTGTTGAGAATTCTTCCTGAAGTGAGTTCGTCGCCAATAGCAATTATTTCGATTTGCATGGTGTTATATTCTCTCCAATCACGCTGTCGTTTTTAAGTAACAGGAGTCTGACATCGGCAACACTATTGAGCAGGCTGTCAGGACCATTAAAGCGAACTGCAATATAATTGTCGGTGAAACCTTTGAGCATTCCATCATTGTCTCGCTGTCCTTCAACGAGAACAGGTCTGGTTCTATTTAATTGACTCTGATAGAATTCCATTTTCTTTTTATCGCTTAATGAACGTAATTGAACGACCCTACTGTCTTTTATGTTTTTGGGGACTTGTTCCTTAAATTTTGCTGCTTCAGTCCCGGGTCGAATTGAATAGGGGAAGACATGGAGATAACTGAAATAAAGCGACTGAAGAAAATCTTTGGCATGAGAGAAATGAGAATCGGTTTCTCCGGGGAAACCAGCGAGTATGTCAATGCCTATAGCAGCATCCGGGAGACTTTTATGACAGAGGCTTATGACATCTTGAAATTGATCAATAGTGTATCTGCGGTTCATTCTGGCTAAGATCTCATCACTGCCGCTTTGTAGTGGTATGTGCAGGTGAGGTTGTATGTTTTTGCGTTCCTGCATCAATGACAGCAGGGATTGGTTGATCTCCAGAGGTTCCAGGGAACTGATTCTGTAGGAAGTTTTGGGGGTTGCAATGGTAAGTTTGTCGAGCAAAGAAAGCAGGTCGTCGTTTTCTGCCAGATCTTTCCCATAGTAACCGAGATGAATTCCCGTCAAAACAATCTCTTTATGACCCTCTTCTGTGAAAATTTTTGCCTGTTCAATGACTTCTCCGACAGGCAGGCTTCTGCTCGGACCTCTGGTATAGGGGACGATGCAGTAGGTGCAAAAACTTTCACAGCCATCCTGCACCCGAAGATATGCTCTGCTGCGTTCTCCAAAACGTCTAACCGGCAGCCGACAGATTTCCCTGGCCTCGCTGATATTGCCCATGATTATTTCAGGGGCTCCGGACTCTTTAATTAATGCACCGGCTACCAGCCCATCTTTCTTACTGTTGCCGATCAATGAATAAGATCTGCCCTTCAATTCTTTTTCCCGGGAAAGCTCTTTTGCAGCAATTTCCGCATAACATCCGGTGATAATGATTTCAGCAGACAGATTGTGGCGCAAGGCCTGACGAATGGTTTGACGTGATTGAGCGCCGGCACCAGCAGTCACCGCACAAGTGTTAATGACGATCAGATCTGCTTCTTCGTTATTGGAAACAACGGTCATGCCTTTCTCTTTGAATCCGGCTTTAAAAGCTGCAGACTCAAACTGATTCACTTTACAGCCAAGGGTTGTTATGAATACTTTCTTCATTTATATAATAATGCCGGAGCCAAGTAGTTCTGTGCCATAGTATATAACAGCAAATTGCCCGGGAGTGACGGCTCGTTGAGGTTCATTGAAGTTAATATTCCCATAACCATTGTCATCTAAAACGAGCTTTGCTGTCGAACCCTTATGACTATAGCGGATGCGAACCTGATAGTCTAATGTTGGACCGGGAGCCAGGCCGGAAAGCCAATGGAGTTTTTCGACGCGGATCTGTTGCTTGAATAATTCGTCATTTCTGCCGACGATTACCCGGTTTCCTGTTGCATCCAAGCCGACAACATAGAGGGGATTCTCACTTGAGATTCCGAGACCTTTCCTTTGGCCAATGGTGTAACGGAACAATCCTTTGTGGTGGCCAAGCACTTTGCCAGAGGTCGAGACAATCGGTCCGGCGTTGTTTTCATCTTCAGAAAGGTCTTTTAAAAAATCACCGATTTGGTTGTTTTCTAAAAAACAGACATCCTGGCTTTCCAAGCCCTTGAAGTCGTTAAAGCCATGTTTTTCAACAAAACGATAAGTACTCTCCTTTGTTTGTTCTCCGAGTGGAAAGATTACTTTGGATAATTGTTCCTGCGTGAGCCGTGAGAGAAAGTAGGATTGGTCTTTTTTAGGATCATTTCCTTTGTGCAAGTGATATATATCGTCACTTTTGATGATCTTAGCATAATGACCGGTGGCGATTAGATCCATGCCGGCTCCCAATATCGCCTCCATGAATAAGCCGAACTTTATTTCTCTGTTGCAGACAACACAAGGATTGGGAGTAAGGCCCCGATAATAGCTGTCGGAAAAATAATCCAGCACCTTCTGTTTAAATTCCTGCTGTAGGTTGATAATCTGCAGAGAGATACCTAGTTTTTGGGCGATCATTTCAACCCTGGTTTTCTGGGCTGAAAAATTTGGTTGAGCCAACTGCATGAAAAAACCCTTCACTTCATATTGTTCTCGTAGTAGAAGAGCACAGGCAGTGGAATCAACGCCGCCGCTTAAAGCTATGCCGATTTTTTTTTCTTTCACAGGATATAGTTTTTGCAGATTGTTCTCCACCCTATTTTGGGGAGGATGATTTCAACTTAATTGATTTTCATAAAAATCTGGATATTTGTTCGATCGCGTAAAGCTAAACTCAAAAAAGCAGAATACCCCACCATGATTAAAAATGAAAGCCGCAAAGGATTGAAGCTGGTTATGCCGGAGCTACTGGCTCCTGCCGGCAATTTTGAAAAACTCTTAACAGCTGTACATTACGGAGCTAATGCTGTCTACCTGGGTGGCAAAAAGTTCAGCCTCAGGGCAAAGGCCGGCAATTTTGATGATGAACAGATGCGCCAAGGAGTAAAATATGCCCATGATCATGGGGTGAAGGCCTATGTAACTGTGAATATCATTGCCCATAACCGTGATCTAGCTGGATTGGATGAGTACCTTATATTATTAAAAAATATGAATGTGGATGGTATTATTATTTCTGATCCCGGTATTTTGAGTTATGCCCTCAGAATTGTTCCGGATTTACCTGTTCACTTGTCGACCCAGGCTAATGTCACCAATCATGCATCAGCATCATTCTGGATAAATCAGGGAGCTGTGAGGCTTAACCTGGCACGGGAGTTGTCACTGGAGGAAATCAAGGAGATTCGAAGAAAAGTTACTGGAGAAATTGAGGTTTTTGTCCACGGAGCTCTTTGTATTTCCTATTCAGGTCGCTGTATGCTCTCCCATTACATGACCGATAGAGATGCCAATCAAGGCAGTTGTTCCCATCCTTGCCGATTCAGCTACGCCTTGCTTGAAGAAAAAAGGCCGGGAGAATATTTCCCTGTTGAGGAAGATGAGCGTGGCACATACATTTTCAATTCCAAGGATTTATGTCTCATTGATATGTTGCCGCAGCTCGTTGCAGCCGGAGTCGATTCATTAAAAATTGAAGGTCGTATGAAATCAATTTTTTATGTTGGGGGAACCGTGCGAGTATATCGGGCAGCACTCGATTATTTGGCTCAGCTTCCCAAAGAGGCCTGGGAAGAGCCTGCGAAAATTCATATGCCGAAAGAGTTTATGGATGAAATTCAAAAGACCGGGACGAGAGGAACGACGGAGAATTTTATCAATGAACGGCCGGGCAGTGATGAAATGATTTATAATTCTTCACGTGCGGAACAAATGTATGAACCAGTAGCGGTTATTCGAGAATCAGGTACCGCACCTCTCGTTGAAATCCGTAATCAGATTACGCCTGGGGAACATATTGAATACATGGCAGAAGGAATTGGTTTGATTTCTTTAGAGATTATTTCTATGAAGGATCAGTCGGGATCCGCAGTGTATAAAGCGAATCCCGGTAATGTGGTAGTTATGCGCACTAATCCGCCTCTTGTCGACGGAACGGTGCATGGAATTTTGAGACGTCAAAAGAGATAATGTATTCATATAGAAAATATTCAAAAAGAAACGCCCCAACTTTATTTTCCAAGAGAACGTCGAGTTTTAACAAGATGTAAGTTGTGGGTTCTCTTTATTTTTTTCCAAAGCTCTTTCATGATAACCATTGCGGGATCCTCGTAAGCATCGTACTCTCTCCCAAGATAACTGCGACAGGAATTAAGTAAATCCGTATTGTTGCTATAAAGGCCAAATTCTTTTCTAATTGTTTTGGCCATCTCAAGATAAACAGCTGAATCCAGTTCTTTTTCTGAGAGTTGAGCCATTATTACTTTATCTCGAAGTGACATATCCTGGCTGAGGAGTTCTACAACCTGATCGACTGTACTTGGAAGGGAAAGTGGATTAAAATCATTTAAAGGTTGAAACATCATAGCTAATCTCCTGTTATTCTAAAAAATGTCAAAAAGAAATGACCTGATGGGGACTGACAGAAAAGAGCAGGAAATATTACGAGATCAATGGATGAAGATGGCAGATAAAAAATAATATCAAGATAGTTATTATATAAGTCATTTCCTTTGCGTTCTCTTTATAATACGAGAAGACTGCTTATTAGCATTCCCAAGATCTCAAGCTTTCTGCTCGTTTTCTTATAAAAAGTATATATCAAAAACGGAGTATGTCACAAACAAATAGCCTCAATAATATTTATAGAAACAATAAGCAAGATAGTGGCAGGATGAGTAGGAGAAGTATGATTATTTTTCGATAAATTTCGAAAAATAGAAGTATCCTGTAAATATGAGCCATATCAGCAGAGTAAAGAGATATATACGAAAAGTAACAAAGCAAAAGACCAGAGATTGGGCAAAAACATTCAACCGGTGTTCAAAACTCGCGTTGCCTTGTTTTATTCTTAATTGGCTGTGAGAGAGATGGCCGGAGGATTTGTCCTTATAAAATATCTTTGTGCAACTGGCGAGCAAAGCATTAATCAAAGCTACAAACAGGAAAGAAAACAATAGGATCATTAACCCTTTGTCGTTTAACATTTTGTAAGCCTCAATTTTTAGAAATAAAAGGACAACAATAAACGTTGTCAAGAAATTGTCACATGATCGTATAAAACTAAACAGAAGATTCAAACATCGACATCATTTTTTTCTGCATATTTTGAGTCACAACAGTCCTGTCATGACTATTCCTCAGTCTCTGTGCCAATAATTTTCCGGCATCGACCGCGGTTTCCATTACTTCGGGTTGTTTTGTTACATTTGGGATCATATCTTCGGTAATTTTCACGCCTGCTCCGTGAATCATACTGGGAATACCGACCTGGCAAGTTTCGCCGAACCCACATGAATAACACGAAGCGGCTCCTTGTCCCTGCACTTTAGCTACAGTCTCTATGAAATTATAGAGCATAAATTTTTCCAAATCATCTGCTGGGAAACCGCCACTGGTTCCCCCGACTCCAACAGTGACAGCGAGCTTTCCCCAAAGTATGTTCCCTTCTTGATGCCGAAACTGAAACCACCGTTCCAGAAAAGCATGGGTAGTTGCATTAAGAGTAGAGTAATAATTTGGTGCACCAATTACAAAAGCGTCAGCTTCTACTATCTTGTCGCGGAGGGCCGCTAGGTCGTCGTCAACTATACAAATATTATCCTTTACACAACCAAGACAGGCAATACAGCCGGAAATAGTTTTCCCGCGCAGGGAAATAAGTTCATATTCAATACCGGTATTTTCCAGGACCGTCTGTACCAGTTTGTATACACCGGATTTGTCATTTTGTCGGGGGCTTCCTGAAATTCCAAGTATTTTCATAAATAATTCCTGTTTGTTTTTAGGTGAAGGACAGCATCTCTGTAAGAAATACGATGTTTTTAATAAAAGTTCAATAACCACCAGGAGACAGAATAGAATAAAAAATGATTTGATTAAGGTGCCTAAGAGATTCCGATTTTTTTCCAATAGCCATCTATCTCCAATCTTTTCCTTAAAAACTGCAGAAAATCGTTTTGAGAATAATCACCGAAAAAATTCTTATGAAATTCTGTCAGAATAGTTTCCTGCTGAATAGTACTGTATGTGTTCCATTCTATGAGCAAGTCCTCTTTTTGTGCTTTGGTTAAAAAATGTGTTTTTTTCATTATTCTTTTACATAATTGAGTTAATGTACCAGGATTCACTGAGCAAGATAGTAAAATGTTCGAAAAACTCAGCACCTATAAACGTTTAGCAGTGCACAGAGGTTTACATACAGTCCGAGGGGCTATAGTTGGCCTATGCACGTCGATCTGTTCGCGTGAACATGGGGTACTGGTGAAAGTTTACAAAAAACGATCCCCCCTTTTAAGGACTCCTTATATATATTACTTTGAAAAAATGACAAGACTACCAATAAATTACAATGTCGACAATATAGATAAAGGTGAAGAGTGATTCTCTTTCGTGCTAATTGAGGAATCAGCAAAGAGCTCGGAAAACAGATGATTGTAAATATATTAAATTGCAACACTTGAGACTATTAAATTTTACCAGCCCGTTCCAAATGGTACATAGAAGTAACACAGAGGATATCAATGCAAACAGTATTTGCTGGAAAGAAAATTATAATTGGCGTTACCGGATCCATTGCAGCATTTAAAGTTGCCGGCTGGGTCAGTGATCTTGCCAAAGATGAGGCTTTAGTTTCAGTGGTGATGACTCCTTCAGCAACTCAATTTATTACGCCTTTAACCTTTGCCGCATTGTCTGGAAATGACGTGTTCACCGAGATGTTTTCAGCGGCCAAAGAGGATACTATGGCCCATATAAATCTTGGCCGAGATGCTGATGTTGTGTTAATTGCCCCGGCAACAGCGAACACCATTGCCAAGCTTGCCAACGGTTTTGCCGACGATCTGCTCACTACGACTGTTTTGGCTACGAGGGCAAAGGTCATAGTTTGTCCTGCTATGAACAGTCGGATGTACTCCCATCCTTCTACAAAAAGCAACATTATAAAATTGAAGGAAATAGGCTACACAATAATTGATCCAGGTTGCGGAATGATGGCCTGCAAAGAGGAAGGAGATGGTCGGCTTCCTGAATGGGATGAAGTAAAAGAATATCTGGCGCAAAGTCTCACTCCCCTGAGCTTACATGGACAACGAATATTAGTAACTGCAGGTCCAACAAGAGAGCCGCTCGATCCTGCGCGTTTTTTAAGTAATCGTTCTTCCGGTAAGATGGGTTATGCTCTTGCCCGCACCGCTTTTCGCAGGGGAGGGGAGGTTACTCTCATTAGTGGCCCCAGCTTATTGTCTTGTCCGACTGGTGTTAATTTGGTGAAAGTGCAGACAGCAAGGCAAATGTACGATGCCGTTCTGGACCATGCAAAAAATTGTTCAGTAGTAATCAAGGCTGCAGCTGTTGCTGATTATCGACCTGAAAAAACCTTCCAGCACAAAGTGAAGAAGGAGCAAATCAATACCCAACTGATCCTTGAACGGAATCCGGATATTCTTTTGGAATTAGGTAAAAGAAAGCAAAAGGGACAATTACTTATCGGTTTTGCTGCCGAGAGCCAAAATCTTCAGCAGGAAGGATTGAAAAAACTCCAAAATAAAAATCTTGACCTCATTGCAGTAAATAATATCAGTAGTGCCGATACCGGATTCGAGGTCGAAAATAATCAAATTTTGTTGATAAGTGCCTCTGGAGCAGAGTCTCTTCCGTATACCAGCAAAATGCACTCAGCGGATCTCATATGGGAGCGCGTTGTTTCGTTGCTCCATGAAAAGAAGGGCGGCGTTGATCTAAACTGAAGTATTACAAGATGTACAATCGAACTCAATAATGAAAATGCGTCGTTTATGGAAAGAAATTAATACCTTTTCCTTGCTTGGAATCTTTAAGTATTTCTCATTAAGATTACGAGGCAAGTCTGTCCTTGTCACAGGGAGCTGTCGGGCTTGTGGTGCTTGCTGCAGAAGCATTTGTCTTGAAGGCAGGGATGGCTGGTTACGTTCAAAAAAAGCTTACAATGAAGTTATTACAAGATATCCTGAATATAGACGATTCGAGGTTATAGGAAAAGATCATCAGGGGTTTCTGCTCTTCAATTGTACCTGGTGCACACCTCTCGGAAATTGTGCTGATTATGAAAACCGTTTGCCGCTTTGCGATAATTTCCCGGAGAGTTCGCTCGTCTTTTCAGGGGGACAGCTCCCAGTTAATTGCGGTTATCATTTTACTGAAGTTGTACCATTTGAAAAAATACTGAAACAGGAAATAAAGAAGAAAAAATGAAACGTGTGCTCATTCTTGAACCCTATTACGGTGGATCTCACAAGCATTTCCTGAATGGCCTGCAGAAATATGTAACGGCAGATTATATGCTTTTAACTCTGCCTGCCAGAAATTGGAAGATGAGGATGCAACTTTCGGCACCTTGGTTTATTGAACAAATTAAGGAGTTATCTGTCGATAATCGTCATTTTGACAGTGTCCTTTGTTCATCTTTCATTGATGTCGCCGTTTTCAGGGCTTTGCTTTCGGGTGTTGATGGCTGGAATCATGATGCCAGGATTCTAACCTATTTCCATGAAAACCAATTCGTTTATCCGCAACGTTTTGGTGTGCCGATTCCCTATCAATTCACTAATATTAACTTCCATTCTGCCCTTGCTTCCGATGGAATTGCTTTCAATTCAGTTTTTAACCGAGACAGTTTCCTCGCTGGATGCCATAAGAGTCTCAAGGCTGCATCGGATATGAAATTTCCCGGAATTTTAGATGAACTTGCCAATAAGAGTCGAATTCTTTTTCCTGGTATCGATTTCGCTGATATCGATAAAACTTCAAAAGAATCATTGCAGGATGTGCCTGTCATTGTATGGAATCATCGTTGGGAACATGATAAAGATCCTGAAAGTTTTTTCCTTGCCTTGGAAGTTCTGGAACAACGTGGTGTGGATTTCCGTTTGATCGTACTTGGTCAGGCATTCGATAACAGTCCTCTATGTTTCTCCAATGCTGAAAAAAGATTTAGAAGCAAAATCCTTCATTATGGTTATGTGCCGTCATACCAGAAATATGTTGAAGTGCTAAGCAAAGGGAATATTGTCGTGTCAACATCACTGCATGAGTTTTATGGAATATCTATAATTGAAGCAGTACGGTCAGGTTGTTTTCCGCTGTTGCCGGATAGATTGTCATATCCTGAACTTTTCGATGATAAATTTCTTTACACCGATAATTCCTTGCCCGACAAGTTGCAGGAAACAATAAATGAAAGGTGTTGGCTTACTTCAAAAAATGCAAGAACAATGACAGAACAATTTAGTTGGTCGCATCTGCAACAGTCCTATTCGGAGTGGTTATAAGTTAAGCCAATACAAAAAAAGCTATTTTTTCATGTTTTTTGCAAAATCGAGCATTCTCTGGATAGGGATTCGCGCTTTTGCAGCCAGTTCAGGAGATATACGGATTTCGTTTTTACCTGTTTCCAGAAGCTCTGCCACATTTTGCAATGAGTTCATCCCCATCCAAGGACAACTGGCGCAACTCTGGCAGGTTGCTCCTTCACCGACGGTTGGTGCTTCAATCAAGGTCTTTTCGGGCGCAAGTTGGCGCATCTTGTTAAAAATACCCTTATCTGTTGCTACGATGAACTCTTTGTTGGGAAGAGTGGTAACAGCATTAATCAGAGCAGTTGTCGAACCGACTACAGCAGCCTGGTTAATTACAGCTTCAGGGGATTCGGGATGTACCAGAATGGCAGCACCGGGATGCAATTTGGCAAGTCTTTCCAAAGCTACTGATCTGAATTCTTCATGAACCACACAGGACCCCGGCCAGAAGATCATATCGGCACCGGTCATTTTTTGAACATATCCCCCCAGGTGTTTATCTGGAGCCCAGAGGATTTTCTCACCCTTCCCTGAGAGATACTTTATGATAGGCAAGGCGATTCCTGATGTGACTACCCAGTCGGACCTGGCTTTAACCTTGGCACTGGTATTTGCATAGACTACTACAGTATGATCCGGGTGCTGGTCACAAAATGGAGCAAACATTTCATAAGGACAACCTTCATCGAGAGAACAGGTAGCTCCGAGATCAGGAACAAGAACTCTTTTTTCTATATTCAATATTTTGGAAGTTTCCCCCATGAACCGTACACCGGCAACTACCAGGGTTTGGGCAGAATGTTCAGCGCCAAAACGGGCCATTTCCAGACTGTCAGCGACACATCCGCCTGTTTCTTCTGCCAGATCCTGAAGCGCTCCATCTGTATAATAGTGGGCAACCAATACAGCGTTTTGTTCGATAAGGAGTTTTTTTATTCGTTCTTTCAGCTGAGAAGTTTCCGAGGCAGTAAGGGACGGCCACTGAGGATGTGGAGGTACTTTTACCTGTGCTATGCCTGTCGGAAAAACAGTGGGCTTTGATTCAGTAGCCATAATAATATTTATTCAGAAAAATTTAATATTTGATCAGCTGTGATAAAATAGCGATCCTGATTTATTTCCGGTTGTTCTGGCTTAAATATAAGTCTATTAGAAAAATAATTAAACCAGAAATTAGGCAACCCGCATTTCACGAGAAATGGGAGTTAGTTCTGGATGTCCTTCACATTGGCTGTTGTTCAATTTTCCTGTTTTGCGTTACCTGAATCGCCAGATTAATAAAATCAGTAAAAATTAATGTTTCAGGCCTGGCATTGGCCTGAAGATTGGCTTGTTCTATCGTAAGCAAGGTCTTTTCCTTATTTTGAGCCTTGTCGAGTTTTCCAGAATCATTGAACAGATTGGCCCCACTTAGCGTATTCAGGATGGTTTTACGTCTTTGGTTAAAGGTTGTTCTGACCAGCTGTCTAAATAGTGCGAAATCAAATTGGCTATGCTCCGCCATATTTTTTGCAAAAGCTGAAAAATCGATTTTGACAACTACTGAATCGATTTTGGGTCTTGGGTGAAACTCTCCGGGTTTAAGAGTCATGAGCTTTTGAACCCTAGCGCAGCTGGCAAGCAGAACAGTGGGTACACCGTATTCTTTTGTGTTCGGTTCCGCCATTAAACGATCGGCAACCTCTTTTTGAAGCATAATTGTTGCAGTACTTATGAGGGGTGCGTTGTCGATAAGCTTAAAAATAAAAGGATTGGAAATCGAATAGGGTAAGTTGGCCATTATCTTCAGTTTTCCGCCGCATTGTTTGGCTATTTCCTTGAAATCAGCGGTGAGAATGTCCTGATGAACCAGGGTTACGTTATCGGGGAGATCGCCTTCCTCCTCGTGAAAACGAATAATCCCGCTATCTATTTCATAACCAAAAACATGTTGAGCCATAGAAGCAAGAGGAACAGTCAGCGCTCCGAGACCAACACCTACTTCAAGTATAATATCCGTGTCACAGATATTTCCGGCGCGAACAATAGCCTCTGCAGTTGGTTTGTGAACAAGAAAATTCTGACCGAAACGCTTCTTAGGTGCCAGCTGATTGCTCTTCAGCGTTTCATGGGTTTGTCGTCCGTATTTTGTCATGTTGCGGTAATCCTAACTTCTTGTAATGTAAGCTCAGTCAGCTGAGCACATGTTTGTTCATTCGATTCTTCTGAATGTGCATAAAAAATTTGAGGGATAGATAATAACTTAGTACCCCGAAAGGTAAAGCAAAACAAAATCCACCGACTATCAATACTACCAGTGCTTCGTATCCTGAAACCAGCAGAATTGCCAGTAAATTTTGGAAGCTGCCGTCAGCCATAGCTTGTTCCAATCCACTTTGAACTGTATTGAGATTGAGTTGGTAAGGGGTCAGGTAATTGCCCACTAAAGCTGATATGTAATAAATAGGTAGATAAGTGAGTGGATTTGACACCAACCAACTAATGATAATACCGGCAACAGCCGATGTTCTTGTCATAAGTGACAAAAAAATTATCAATATAGTATGAAACGGGATTGTTGGAGTCAGACCTATAAAAACCCCTATTGCTGTACCACCGGCGAGGGCGCGAGGACTGCCCTGTAGCCGTCTGAACCTGTAATGGTAATATTTAATAGAACGCCAAAGGTTCATGAGGTCAGATCGTCAGCCAAGTTGGGACCGCGAATATACATCTTCATCAAGTGAAACCGGACCAGAATTCTTGAATGCATAAAAACCGGCAAGTGCAATCATAGCGGCATTATCAGTGGAATATTGAGGAAGTGGAGCATAAAAAGAGATATCTTCTGCATGGCACCTTTCAGTAAAAACTTTACGGAGTCTCGAATTCGCTGATACTCCGCCACCGATAACTACTGTGGCTATATTATTATGCTGAGCGGCCATAATGGTTTTTGTAACAAGCACCTCTACAACTGCTTCTTGGAATGAAGCACATATATCGTTAATGCTCAGCTCGGTGTCCTTACGATACTGCAGATGAACATGATTTAATACTGCTGTTTTTAGTCCGCTGAAACTGAAGTCAAGAGAGTTTTCATTGAGCCAGGCCCTTGGGAAATGGACATATTGTGCATTTCCGTTTTTGGCTTTCTCAGACACCTGTGGCCCCCCTGGATATGAAAGACCGAGAAGTTTGGCAACCTTATCAAAAGCTTCTCCAGCCGCGTCATCGCGGGTCCTTCCTAATAAACTGAAACTATTATGATTTTTGGCGAGATAGATTGAAGAAGTCCCCCCGGAGACTATGAGCGCGATATAGGGAAAAGCAGGCTTGTCCCGGCCGAGAAAAATTGATAAAATATGACCAGCCATATGATCGACCCCGATAAGCGGGATATTGCTAACGTAGGAAAGTGCTTTAGAGTATGAGTAACCGACGAGAAGAGAGCCGATAAGACCTGGGCCTTGAGTTGCGGCAATAAGATTTATATCTGAGAGCTTGACTCCAGCATTCTCTAAAGCTGTTTCTACTATAGGATGAATTGCCTGCAGGTGTTTTCTGGATGCCAGTTCCGGGACTATCCCTCCGAATTTTTCGTGGATGGAATCCTGGCTGGTGAGCACATTCGAGAGAATTTCATTGTCTTTGAGAACAGCCGCTGCAGTGTCATCACAGGAAGTCTCTATACCTAAAATAAGCATGTCGGTGGGAAAGTTTTTTGTTGAGTGTCTTTTAGATTGTGTTAATACGATGCTTCAATATAAAAAAGATCTGCTAAGAGGAACGAATTTATGAAAGTTTGTTCCATGTTGATAATCATGAGGTAGACAGTATACCGTGAAAGAAAAAATACAAACAATTTCTCCACTTGTCGATCAGTTTTCCAGGACTATATCATACCTGAGATTGTCCTTGACTGACCGTTGTAATCTTCGTTGCTGCTATTGTATGCCCGGTGTTCCCCAAGACAATAATACAACTGTAAAAACGGGTAATTTTTTAGCTCATTCCGATCTCCTCACTTATGAAGAATTACTGAGAGTCGTTCGATTAGCCGTTGCTATGGGCATGAATAAACTGCGGCTGACCGGTGGAGAGCCTTTGGTCAGAAGAGGAGTGTTGGATTTTATACATCAGCTGTCCCTGCTGGATGGATTAGAGCAAGTGAGATTAACCACCAATGGCGTACTCCTAGCAGAATATGCTGAAAAACTTTTTGCCGGAGGAATACGCCAGCTCAATATTTCACTTGATACATTGCAGCCTGAAAAGTTCAAAAAAATAACCGGATATGATTATTTCGATAAAGTCTGGAATGGCCTTCAGGTTGCAAAACGGCTTGGTTTTAAAATAAAGCTCAACGTAGTTGCCATGAAAGGCGTCAATGATGATGAATTTCGTGATTTCGGGCAATTGGCACTGGAACAGCCTTATCAGATCAGGTTTATCGAGTTTATGCCGGTAGGAGAAAAAAACAGCTGGCAGAAAAAACAGTTTATCAAAGCGGAAGATATAAAAAGGATCATTTCCGAACTAGGTGTGCTCAAGCCATTTCATAAAGAACATGGAGAGGGACCAGCCAGAATGTTCGATCTCGAGGCACCTGATAAAAGAGTAGGAGCTGTGGGTTTTATCAGTCCTATAAGCCATCATTTTTGTGACAAGTGCAACAGGCTCAGACTTACTTCTGAAGGCAAGCTTCGTTCCTGTCTGCTCAACGACAAAGAAACGGATCTGAAATCCTTACTAAGGGGAGGGGCTTCCGATCAGGAAATTATTGCAAGCATAAGACGAACGATCCTGGATAAACCGCAGGGTCATACCTTGCTGGAAGACCTCACAAAAGTAACTCGGAAATCCTGTGGTGGAAGAATGTCAAGAATCGGTGGTTGAGGAATCACCTTGAGGATAAGAACCCAGCCATTCAAAATACGAGCACATTGATTTAAGAACCTCGCAGCCCCGCTGAATCTGTTCGTCCTCGATGTGGCCCAACATGTCCAGAAAGAAAAGATATTTCCATTGCTTTCCTTTGATCGGCCGAGACTCAATTTTTGCAAGGTTAATATTTTCTTTAGACAGCGCAGTGAGAATATCATTCAGAGATCCCGGCCTGTCCATGAGACCTATCAGCAAGGAAGTTCTATCCTGACCGCTCCGTGAAGGCGATTTCTTGCCGATCACTAAAAACCTCGTTGTGTTGCCTTGATAATCCTCTATGCCCTGAACAACAACCTGCAGTTCATAAGTTTTAATTGCAAGGGAAGAAGCAATTGCACCGATATTGGGATTATTGGCCGCCATCTGTGCAGCTGCTCCGGTGGAAAAAACCGGAAGAGTGGGCGTTGACGGGAGATGTTTTCGTAACCACTCCCTGCATTGTGCAAGCGGTTGAGAGTGCGAGGCAACAGTCTGAATGTCTTCGATATTTCCTGACCTGCATACTAAATTATGGCTAATTTCGAGCTGCAGTTCACCACAAATCTGTACTTTGTACTTCATAAAACAATCAAGTGTTGAAAAGACTGCTCCTTCAATTGAATTTTCAACTGGAACGATACCGTACCGGGTTCTGCCTTTTTCAACCTCGGCAAATACATCGTCAATGGTTTCCATTGCTTTATAATCAGCTGAATGGCCGAAGTATTTCACTCCGGCAAGATGGCTGAAAGTCGCCTCCGGCCCAAGAAAAGCGACTTCCGCTTTTTTCTGGGATAATCTGCAAGTAGTTATGATTTCATGAAAAATTGATTTTAAGGCATCAGACGGGAAAATATCCTGGTTGTCTTTCAGCAATCTATCGTAGATCTGTCGCTCACGAAGTGGATCCCATTTTGCTCTTTTTTCCCCGTCTTTAAGGCGACCGATTTCTTTTGCACAGGAGAGACGTTCCTTGAGCAGCGTAAGTATCTTGTCGTCTATAGCATCAATATTGTCGCGAACTGACACTATCGCTTTTTTTTGCTCAATTTCCATGCTGCTCCTTCCTGTTGCAATGTAAAATAAACAATGTCATCCAAATCAATCAATTGAGTACCAGATTCTTAAAAACCTGCCACTCAAAAAACTGACAATCTGGAGTGTGCTTTAAAATGAGAGTTTGTGGAGTGTTAGATTTAGAGCAATTAAATTAGGCCAAAGAAATTACTATGTCAAGGCGCAAAAGAGAGCTATAGTGTTCTTTTTCAATAAGGAATGTAAGATATTTATACGCATGGAAAATGCAAAAAGGACACTTTAAGTTTTTTCGGCTTCTTACGTTTGACGGATACGGGTATTCGAAAGCTTTATATCCTTTTCATATTTAACACAAAAATTGCAGGAATGAAATGAGTGAGAATAAAATCCAAAAAACCTACGATGAAATAAATGCTCGAATTAGATCGGGAGAAGCTGTCGTTGTGACAGCCGAAGAAATGGTTGGTATTGTAAAAGAAAATGGGCCCGAAGGAGCAGCAAGAAAAGTGGATATAGTTACTACAGGCACATTTGCTCCAATGTGTTCTTCGGGGTTGTTTTTTAACTTCGGCCAGATGACACCGACCATTAAAGCTTCTAAAGTCTGGATGAATAAGGTTCCTGCTTATGCAGGTTTGGCAGCTGTCGATGCATACTTGGGTGTCACAGAACCAGCGGAAGATGATCCGTTAAATAAAATTTATCCAGGAGAATTTCGATACGGCGGCGGTCATGTTATCGAAGATCTGCTTCGCGGTAAAAAGTTGTTGTTGGAAGCGAAAGCTTATGGAACAGACTGTTATGCAGCAAAAAAAATGAAAAAAGAAGTTGGATTGGAGGACCTTCCTACAGCGCTCCTCTGTAACCCGCGAAATGGATACCAAAATTATAACTGTGCAGTTAACTTGTCGGATAAGCCTGTTTATACTTATATGGGAATGTTGAAGCCGTATTGTCGGAATGCAAATTACTGCAGTGCCGGCGAATTGAGTCCACTATTAAATGATCCACTTTATAAAACCATAGGAGTCGGGACTCGAATTTTTCTTGGCGGAGGCTATGGATATGTTACCTGGCGTGGGACGCAGCATAATCCGCAGGCACCCAGGAGCAGTAATGGCGTTCCTCTGAAACCTGCCGGCACAATCATGGTGCAGGGCGACTTAAAACAGATGACAGCTGAATGGCTAAGAGGAGTTTCTATTCTTGGATACGGTAATTCCCTTGCTGTCGGACTTGGCATTCCTATTCCTATCCTTAATAGTGAAATGGCTGCGCATACCGGCGTCTCAGATGCAGAAATATTCACTCAAGTAGTTGATTATGGTCATGATTATACTAATGGAATCGCCAGGAGTTATGGCGAGGTCAGTTACGCACAGTTGAAATCAGGAGAAATTGAGGTAAATGGCAAAAAAGTTAAAACTGCTCCTTTGTCGAGCGTGGTTAAGGCAAGAAAGATTGCCGAAATCCTGAAGAAAAATATATCAGAAGGTCAGTTTTTTCTCAATAAACCAGCAGAATTGCTGCCGGATGGTCAAGTGTAAGCTGAGGTCTAGAGTTTATTTTTATCCTATTAATACCTCGGCTCAGATATAAGGCAGATTCATCTCTTATGGAGAAACTTATTAAAGAAAGAGCATTTATTGCTTGATTCTGATTTCCGATTCAATTATGGTGGCTTGTTATGGGCGCATTACCTTGAATATAAAGGGTTGCGTCGATTCTTGTTTTTTGTCAAAAAGAGAATAGAGAGATATTTTTTGACAATTGAGTAGAGTTTAGGTAAAGCATTATTTTCAGGTAAAGAGGGCGGCTGACGTTGTCTTCGTTAGGCTTGCAAAGAAAGATCAAGCAGGGAGGAATTCATGAACAAGAAGGAACTTATTGAGAGTATCGCAGGTGCAGCAGATATTAGTAAAGCAGCTGCTGAAAAAGCACTAAACGGCACCCTCGCAGCGGTTGCCGAAAGTTTGAAGAAAGGTGACAAAGTGACCCTTGTTGGCTTTGGCACATTTTCAGTTTCAAAGCGTGATGCTCGCCAGGGCAGGAATCCACAGACAGGTAACACCATTGAGATTCCAGAGAAGAAAGTTGTTAAATTCAAAGCTGGTAGCAAATTGTCTGAGACTGTCAATTAAATCCTGCTTATTCATGAATTGTCGATACGGTAATTGTTAATATGCGTTTACCAACAAAACCATACTAAAAAGTTACAGTGTCTGAATGAATGCATTGCAAGGAAGCATAGCATAACATACGTACTGCACTTTCAGACAAAGTGACAGTGTTGCTAAGCATATTGATAGTGAGCATTCCCACAAAAGGCCGTTCCTCATAAGGAACGGCCTTTTTGTGTTTTGAACCGTATTTCTATTCAGTTCAGGCGGCGTCAGCATCCTGGTTTTTGGTAATGAACTATAGGCTATGTTCACTGGTAAAATATATTCTGACATCCAACAAGGGGGACTCTTTTTAGTCCTCATGCTTTGAGGGGGACTCTTTTTAGTCCTCATGCTTTGAGGAGGACTCTTTTTAATCCCCACGCTCAGAAGGGAACTGAACTAGTGAAATATTTTCTGGATTAGGCACTAAAAACTGCACAATGTTAATAACAAAAGCGGGTTAACGATTGACAGTCGATTATGCCGGAAAGTATCTTGCAGGTAATGCTTTGTGTCTTAATCTTTTTTAAGAATAAGAACATAATGAAAAGCAGTTGTACATGTTTAAACAATGAGAGGTGCTTGTGAAGTCTTTTGATGATCTGTTAGACGAGGCGACTCGTATTCATGGCCACATTTGCGCAGGGCAGGTAATAGGGGTTCGCATGTGTATGCTGGCCTTATCATATTTAGGGATAAATGATCCTAAGGGTGCTGATCGCAAAAAATTGTATGTTTTTGTTGAAATTGACAGATGTGCAACCGATGCTATACAGACCGTAACAGGTTGTAGTCTTGGTAAACGATCCATGAAATGGGTTGACCATGGAGTTATGGCAGCCACTTTTGTAAACCTTGATTCAGGGAAGGCCGTTAGGGTGACTGCACTTGAAGAGTCGAGAGAATTGTCAAAAAAATATTGCAGTGGAATCGCCGATAAGTATGCGAGGCAACTTGAAGCATATAAAATTATGCCTGAAGAAGAACTGTTTCGTGTTGAAGATGTTGTTGTCGAAATCCCACCGGAAAACTTGCCCGGCAGACCTCTAAAAAGAGTCAAGTGTGAAGAATGTTCCGATTGGGTGCAGGATAAAAGGGATGTTCAAATTCAAGGAAAAATTCTTTGTAGAAGTTGTGCTCATGGGCGTTATTACAAATTATTGAAAAGATAGACTACTGACTAATAAGCTCTGTCTTTTCATTAGTTCTTTCTATAAAAGCAAAATCCAGGCATTTGCATAGAAATTCGATAAGTAAGGTGAATTGAAATGGTAGTGACACTTTTGGATTATGGGGCAGGTAATGTCCGCAGCGTAAGAAATGCTCTTCGGAAGCTAGGGTACATTGTTGAAAATGTCAAAACTGCTGAAGATATTGTAACTGCTGAGAAATTGATATTTCCAGGGGTCGGAAGTTTTGGTCTTGTCATGAGCCGATTACAGGAGCGTGGCTACGTAGAACCTTTGAAAAGACGCATAAAAGAGAATAAACCGTTTTTGGGAATATGTGTCGCTTTACAAGCCTTGTTTGAAGGAAGCGAGGAATCCCCTGGCGTTCCCGGGCTGGGAATTATTGCAGGTCAAGTGGCAAGGTTTCCCGAAACAAGATTGTCTGTTCCACAAATAGGCTGGAACGATATAAGGTTGCGTAAAAACTCCAAACTGTTTCACGGATACAAAAACGAAAAATTGTATTTTGTGCATTCCTATCATGCACCGATTTTGGAAGACCCCAACGATTGGACCCTATCAGTTACCGATTATGGACATGAATTCGTTTCGGCTGTTGAAAAAGGGAACATTAGTGCATTTCAGTTCCATCCTGAAAAAAGTGGTAAGGCAGGTCTGAACATATTGAATAATTTTCTTGTTTCTGATCAGGATGAAAGAATTATTAAAGTACAACAAGACAGAGGCAACAAGAAGACTAGTATTGCCAAGAGAATAATTGCCTGCCTTGATGTTCGTAGTAATGATGCAGGCGATCTCGTGGTCACCAAAGGTGATCAGTACGATGTTCGCAATGAAGGGGAAGTCAGGAATCTAGGGAAACCGGTTGAATTGGCAAAAAGATATTATGAAGAGGGTGCTGATGAAATTACTTTTCTTAATATTACAGGTTTTCGAGATTTTCCAATGCAGGATCAACCTATGATTGAAGTACTGGAGAGGACATCAGAAAATGTATTTGTACCATTAACCATTGGTGGTGGGATTAGAGAATTTACCGACTCTGACGGAGTGTCATATACGTCGCTTGATGTTGCTTCGGCTTATTTTCGTTCCGGAGCTGATAAAGTATCTATCGGAAGTGATGCTGTATACACAGTCGAAGAATTCTTAAAAAACGGTAATAGAAAATCAGGAAAAAGTTCAATTGAGCAGATTTCTATCGTTTATGGAGCCCAGGCAGTTGTGATTTCAGTTGACCCGAGGAGAATATATGTGCAAAATCAGGATGATACCAATCATACAACCATACAAACGACAACACCGGGGCCAGACGGCGAACGTTACTGCTGGTATCAGTGCACAGTGAAAGGCGGTCGGGAAGGTCGTGATATAGATGTCGTTCAACTGGTGAAAGCTTGTGAACAATTAGGTGCTGGGGAAATTCTTCTTAATTGCATTGATAAGGATGGCACCAACAGTGGATTTGATCTGGAGTTGATAAACCTCGTTAAAACGAACACTTCTATTCCTGTGATTGCTTCCAGTGGTGCTGGAAAAGCTTCTCACTTTGTTGATGTGTTTGAACAAACAACTACTGATGCGGCTCTCGCTGCAGGAATTTTTCACCGTGAGGAAGTTTCCATCAATGAAGTGAAAAAAGCAGTAAGGGCAGCGGGAATTGAAACAAGGTAAGCAGCCCGATGGTAAAACTGCTATTCTCGCTTATCTCACGGCAACCTCGACTGGTGAGAAATCCGGATTAACGATGTATAGAGATATTCTCACGGACTATAAGCCGATCTATAAAGACTTTTTCTTGTATTTGGGAAGAATCACTGTGATGTGACAGTTATATGGCAATAAAATTATCCAGAAGCAAAAAGGGCGTTATCGGCTTCCTTTTTTTTGTAATTCTTCTCATTCAGGTGTTAAACGTAGTTTCAGTTTGGACATACAGAAGGGGTGTTGTTGACCTTCAGGAAAAAGGCGATATTCGTCTTGAATTATATATCAATTATTTGCAGGGTATTTTAGGAAAATATGAGAGCCTGCCTGAATTGCTTGCGATTGATGAGACCCTGGTCCGCGCTTTATTAAATCCAAATGAAAAAAAACGTATTGAAATTCTTAATCGATATCTCGAAACTATCAATAGAGTCAGCGACACCTTAGATACCTATCTCATGAATAAAGATGGGCTGACTATCGCTGCATCCAACTGGAATGAAGAGCGTCCTTTCATAGGAAGAAATTTTAATTATCGACCCTATTTTAAACAGGCAATGGAAGGTAATCTCGGGAGATATTTTGCTCTTGGTTCCACCTCTTCAAAACGCGGATATTATTTTGCCTATCCGGTAAAAAAAGATGACGAGATTCTTGGGGCTGTCGCTATTAAAATTGACATTGATTCAGTTGAACAAATATGGGCCGCTCGAGACGAAAACTTCCTGGTTTCTGATCCCGATGGAGTTATCTTTATCACGACAAATCCTGAATGGAGATTTAAAACACTTGAACCTCTCGATAAGGAAGTCATTCATAGGATTACGGAGAGCAGAAGATATCAGGATGCCACATTTGTTGCGCTTAGTGATGATGTCAGTACTCTTTGGGACGCAGTAGAGGTTTTGAGTATAAATAATGGAGCAAACAATATTAAAAGAACGGTATTGAAACAATCTCAGTTCATGCCTCATGCTGGATGGAATGTACATATTCTCTCCGATACCAGAGTACTTAGAAAAAAAGTATTGATGGTTAATGTCATGGTCGGGACGTTGCTGACTCTTGCCTATATTCTCGTTCTCCTGCTCTTGCAACGAACCCATCGTCTCACTGAGATGCAGCGTATTGAGGAAAAATCAAAAAGAGCTCTGCAGGATGCTAACGAACAATTGGAATCCAGAGTATTAGATAGAACCCAAAAGCTCACTGAAGCTAATGAAATGCTACGAAAGGAAATTCTTGATAGGAAGCAAACTGAAATCAAACTTAAACGAACACGTAAAGAATTGATCCACGCAGCTAAGCTGGCGGTCCTTGGGCAAATGTCAGCCGGGATAAACCATGAATTAAATCAGCCGCTTGCCGCCATTCGAAGTTATACTGACAATGGTAAACAATTATTGGAGAAAGGGCGTCTTGACGATGCGATGTGGAATTTGGAGCAGATCGGTGAACTGACGGAGCGGATGGCCCAAATAGGCATCCAGCTTAAACTCTTTTCAAAAAAATCCAGTGGAATGGTCGCTATTGTGCCTTTGCATGGGGTTGTGGACGGAGCTTTGGAAATCCTCAAACCGACTATAAAAAAGGAAGCAGTAGAATTGACTATCGATATCAAACCAGATGATCTGAAGGTTCGAGCTAATTTTGTGCTTTTACAGCAAGTTTTGGTTAATCTTATTTCTAATGCAATGCAGGCTGTAGAGGGACAGGTATATAAGAAAATACTTTTTCAATGTCGTGCAGAAGCAGAACGAGTTGTTGTAGCGGTCCATGATAATGGGCCTGGAGTTTCAATAGAGCATAGGAATGATATTTTCGAACCGTTTTTCACGACTAAAAAATCAGGGCAAGGGTTAGGTCTAGGCTTGACAATAAGTGATAGAATTGTGAGGGATTTCGGGGGTCAAATCACTTTGGCTCACACAGAACAAGGCGCTCGCTTTGAATTTTCCCTCGAAAAAATTGTGTAACATATGACAGTTCATGGAAAAGTTCTTTTTATTGATGATGAAAAGCACATTCGACAGGCAAATAAGCAAACTCTTGAGCTGGCTGATCTTGAGGTAACAGTCGAGGATTGCGCCGAAAAAGGTATTGAAATTCTATCTAGGGATTGGCCGGGCATTGTTGTTTGTGATATTCGTCTGCCTAATATGGATGGAATGCAGTTTCTTTTGGAAGTACAAAAAATTGATTTAGATCTCCCCGTCATACTAATAACCGGACACGGTGATATATCCACGGCAGTGAATGCAATGCGAGACGGGGCATATGATTTTATTGAAAAGCCTTATTCAGCAGAGCGATTAGTTAAAACAGTTTTACGAGGTTTAGAAAAACGTGCCTTAACGCTTGAAAACCGAAATTTACGCCGCGAGCTGGAGTTGCATAGTGCCCCGGGTCCCAGATTAATCGGCCGCACCCCCTCTATGGAATTGCTGAGAAGTACTATTGCCCAGGTTGCAGATACCGGCGCGGATGTTTTGGTATTAGGGGAAACCGGTACAGGCAAGGAACTAGTTGCCAGAGCCTTGCATGAAAACAGTAGTAGAAGAACTAAAAATTTTGTTGCAATCAACTGCGGTGCAGTTTCCGAATCTATTATGGAGAGTGAGCTTTTTGGTCATGAGGCCGGAGCCTTTACTGATGCAAAATCGACTCGCATCGGCAAGTTTGAACATGCAAACGGAGGAACCCTCCTGCTTGATGAGATTGAGTCCATGCCCCTTAGGGTTCAGATCAACCTGTTGCGCGTTTTACAGGAGCGCTGCATTGAAAGGCTTGGTTCAAATAGGTTATTACCAGTGGATCTTAGGGTTGTTGCCGCATCAAAAATTGATTTACGTGAAGCATCGGAGCGCGGATCATTCAGGGAAGATTTATATTACAGACTTAATGTCGTTTGTTTGGAAATCCCTCCATTACGAGAAAGGCGTGAGGATATCCCTCTTTTATTCCATCATTTTTTACTAGTTGCAGGGCATAGATACCGGCAGGAAGTTCCAACGCCTGGCAATACACAGATGAATGCCTTGTTATCCTATTCATGGCCTGGCAATGTAAGAGAGCTCAGGAATTTTGCTGAAAGATATGTTCTTCTAGGAAGACAGTTCGACTGGTCATTGGAAAAGATGTTATCTGGAGAGGATAAGATACAAAGCCGCTCCCTTGCCCAACAAGTAGATTGCTTTGAAAAAGGTCTTATTGAGCATGCCTTGGTCTCTTTTAAAGGCAGCATTAAAGATGTTATGGCCTCACTCGTGATGCCCAGAAAAACACTTTATGATAAGATGCGTAAATATGATTTAAAGAAGGATGATTATAAATAATATCAGTTGAAATTCCTTCCAAAACAGGTTTATGGCCGGAAAGACTCTGAGTCCTATGGTTGGCACCTGTGCTCGACCAATCGCGTGCGCCGGTGGTGGCGAAAGTTTTAGTAGCGATAAAACAAAATATAGCTGCCTCACCAGGAAGGTCTTTGATTAGACCTCAAGTAATGGGTGGATTCCCGCCTGTTTTGTAAGTTGTTTCCGACTTTATATCTATTTAAGTAACTGAAATTATATAAACATATTCCCTTGAATAATAGCTTTCATCTAAATGGGTGGATTCCCGCCTATATTCTCTGGCCAACTAATGAAATAAAATAATATATCATATATTATCAGATACATAACAGATGAGAGAGGTTTTGGCCCAATGTTTGCACCACTATTTAAAACATATCAACGAAAATATCAGTTTTTTTGATGTGGACAGTTTATTGACTGTCAATCAATGTTGCCGGCTTTGCCGGTTTATCAACATTCAAATTGGAGGAACAAACTATGTTCAAGAAGATCACCACACTTGTCGCAACAGCCGCTCTCTCGGCAACGCTCATTACCGGTTCCGCGCTGGCGAGTGATCCTATTACCATTAAATTTTCCCATGTTGTGGCTGAAAATACGCCAAAAGGACAGATGGCAATCAAATTCAAGGAGATGGTTGCGGAACGCCTTGGTGGAAAAGTTGTTGTTGAGGTTTTTCCTAATTCACAGCTGTTCGGCGACAATAAAGTGCTCGAGGCTATGCTTTTAGGCGATGTACAGATGGCTGCACCGGCACTCTCTAAATTTGACCGATATACCTCGCAATTGCAGATTTTCGATTTACCGTTTCTCTTCAAAGATATGGCTGCGGTGGAGAAATTTCAGCAAAGTGATAAGGGACAAGAACTGCTGACAACTATTGAAAAGAAAGGCTTGATTGGCCTGGGCTATCTCCATAACGGTTTAAAACAGCTTTCCTCCAGTACACCTCTAAGGGTTCCTGCCGACGCAGCGGGTCTTAAATTCCGTATTATGACCTCTGATGTTCTTGCAGCGCAGTTCCAGGCGGTCAATGCAACTCCATTGAAGAAGCCGTTTTCTGAGGTTTTCACTTTGCTCCAGACCAAGGCTATAGATGGTCAGGAAAATACCTACTCCAATATCTACTCTAAAAAATTCTTTGAAATTCAGCCCTATATAACAGAATCCAATCATGGACTTCTCGACTATATGCTGGTTACTTCTAAAGAATTCTGGATGGGCCTTCCTGATGATATTCGTCCGGAATTGAAAGCCATCGTTAGAGATGCGCTTGATTATGGAAATAAAATTGCAGAAGATACAAATCTGGATGCTCGTCAGAAGATAATCGACTCCAATCGAAGCGAGATCATCATGCTCACTGATGCTGAAAGAACTCTTTGGGTAGAAGCTATGAAGCCAGTCTGGGAAGAGTTTGAAAAAGAAATCGGCAAAGATATGATTGACGCAGCATACCAATCCAATATGTAAGTGACGTTGTAAATGGAGCGGCGGTCTTCTGCTTTCAGGAGCCGCCGCAATTTTTTGTCCGCGAGGGGTAAAATATGTATATGCGCTTTATTAATCGTGCGGAAGAGGCGATTATCTGCATTTTGCTGATAACGACAACTCTGCTTGTTTTTCTGGATGTCGTTATGCGATTCGGTTTTAATGCCGGATTCATGTGGACCCAAGAACTTACACTGCATATGTCAGCATGGATGGTTCTTTTCGGAGCTTCCTATGGATTAAAAGTCGGATCTCATATAGGAATGGATGCCTTTGTAAAACTCTTTCCCGCGACAGGACAAAGGATACTTTCAGCTGTTGCAGCCATTCTGGCTCTGGTTTATTGCGGGCTCATTTTTTATGGCAGCTGGATTTATCTTAAAAAAATGAAGTTGATCGGCATCGAACTGGAAGATATACCTATTCAAGCATGGCAAGCCCATTCAATGTTGTGCGTCGGATACCTTTTCCTGACTGTCCGTCTGCTCATTATTCTTTGGTCGCTCATTGTTGGAAAGGCTCATGGCTTTATACATGCCGATGAGGCAAAAGAGAGCCTTAAATTGGCCGAAGATATAACGAAAGAGGGGGGACGGTAATGACTACTGCAGCTTTGTTTATACTGCTTTTTGGTTGCATGATGCTGGGGATGCCGGTCGCACTTGCGCTGGGCCTTTCAAGCATCGGGACCATCCTAATGTTCTCTGACGATTCACTGGCGTCGATTGCCTTAAAATTATTTGAGGCTCTCTCCGAGCATTATACTTTGCTTGCTATCCCGTTTTTTATTCTTTCTTCGACCTTTTTATCAACGGGTGGGGTAGCGAAACGAATTATTAGATTTGCTCTTAGTTTGGTAGGTCACATCCATGGCGGCATTGCGATGGCTTCTGTTATAGCTTGTATGATTTTTGCGGCTGTGTCTGGTTCTTCGCCAGCAACTGTTGCAGCCATTGGATCTATCGTTATAGTTGGTATGGTAAAGGCCGGGTATCCGGAATCTCTGGCAGCCGGTGTTATCGGAAATGCTGGAACCCTCGGTATTCTTATTCCACCCTCTATTGTCATGTTGGTGTATGCTGCTGCCACTGAAGTAAGTGCAGCACGAATGTTTATGGCAGGCTTTCTTCCAGGAATTTTAATGGGCCTGATGCTCATGATCGTTATCTATTTTGTTGCCCGTATGAAAAAGATCCCACGCCAACCCTGGGCAGGATTTGGTGAGATTATTGCCTCAGGCTTTAGCGCCACAGGTGGTCTGATGCTGATCGTAATCGTGCTGGGTGCCATATATGGCGGTATTGCCAGTCCGACAGAGGCGGCCGCTGTTTCTGCTGTTTATGCTTTTGGGGTTGCAGTTTGGGGCTATCGAGATATGGGCCCTCTCAAAAATGAGCCGTGGCGTCATCAGGGAGAGAGTATTGGAATGATGTTTGGCCGCAATACCAAACATATCATTTTTACTCTTCCTAGGATTATTACCGATAAGGAAATCAACAAGGTTGTTCTTGATGCTTCTAAAGTGAGTATCATGCTTCTGTTTATCATCGCCAATGCCATGCTTTTTGCACATGTGCTGACTACAGAGCGTATTCCGCATCGAATTGCCGAGATGATAGTACAATGGGGACTGGAACCCTGGATGTTTCTCGTTGTTGTAAATATCCTTCTGCTCATTGCAGGAAACTTTATGGAGCCATCGGCTATTATTCTCATTATGGCACCGATTTTGTTTCCTATTGCTTTGCAACTTGGAATCGATCCGATTCATCTTGGTATAATCATGGTTGTCAATATGGAAATAGGAATGTTGACGCCACCGGTTGGATTGAACCTCTTCGTTATTTCCGGTGTGACAGGGAACAGTATGGGGTGGGCTATCAAAGCCTGTGTCCCCTGGTTGATGGTTCTGCTTAGTTTTCTTGTTGTTATCACCTACGTACCACAGGTATCACTCTTCCTGCCGGAACTTATTGATAAGATACAGGGATATTAAGTATTAGAACTGATTCGTTGATGAAAAGGTCATTTATCGATTCTACATTGAATTCGATAAACGACCTTTTTTGTTTTCATTCCCTATAAAATGATTAAACTCAAATGGGTTTTAATAAAGCTCTATTGAATTTGATCTTAAAAGATTTCCTTGATCGGTTATCCCTTAATCGGTTATCGCCATTTTAGTTGTATCGCATTACCAGGTGAAGGTAGCAGCATGACTGAAAATTTTGAAATATACTTAGCAGCACCGCGTGGATTCTGTGCGGGAGTCGAAAGGGCTATCGAAACTGTAAAGCTCAGCCTCAGACGCTATGGAAAGCCCGTCTATGTGCTGCATGAAATAGTCCACAATAAACATGTCATACTTGAATTAGAAGAATCCGGAACAGTATTTGTGGAAAATTTGCATGATATTCCTCCGGGTGAAGTTTGTGTCTTCAGTGCCCACGGCGTTTCTAAGGCTGTTGAAGTCAAGGCCAAAAAATTAGGGCTTCGGACAGTGGATGCAACTTGTCCTTTAGTGAGCAGCGTCCACAGGATGGTAGAAAAATACCATTCTTTAAGGCATGATGTTATTATAATTGGGCATCATAAGCATCCAGAAGTTGAAGGGACTGCCGGACGGGTCAATGGCAGGGTTCACATTGTCTCCAACGAACATGAGGCAACAAATATTACAGTCGGTGATAGTGAGAAAGTCGCTTATGTTACCCAGACTACACTCTGTGAGAATGATCTTAGTGGCATTGTGAAAATTCTCTCAAAACGTTTTCCTCATATAAAAGGTCCAAAATCTAATATTTGCTTTGCCACACAGAATCGACAGGATGCTGTTAAGCGATTGGCAGAAAAAACAGATGTTCTATTTGTTGTAGGTTCCAAAAACAGTTCAAATTCAAACAGGTTAAGAGAAGTTGGATTGCAATGCGGGGTAGAGGCCCACCTCATTGATGATTACAGAGACCTTGATCCTGCATGGATTAAGGGAAAAAAAGGAGTAGGTATCACCGCGGGAGCTTCTGCACCTGAACAGTTGGTGGAAGGTGTTGTCCGCTGGATGCAGGAGCACGGCGCAATAAAAATCATTGAGCTAGATGGAATTGAGGAGAGTGTGCACTTTAAACCGGCTGTGCTTGCAGCTAAGTAAAGGGTGAGCTTTTCAAATAAATGCCATCATGTTCGAGCTCTATTTGCGAGCTCGAACATTTTCTTATCCTTCTGGTAATTATCCAGCCAGTGCTGCCGTCAACCTGTCCATAGCCTCTTTCACTTTGTCATGACTGTTGAATGCGGAAATGCGAATATATCCGTTTCCGCATTTGCCAAATCCCGCCCCCGGTGTACAGACCACTCCTGCTTTATTAAGAAGCATATCGAAAAACTGCCAGGAATCCGTGCGGCCATCTATCCAGATATATGGAGAATTTTTTCCCCCAACATAGTCATACCCAAGCTTTTCTATTGTTTCACAGATGACTGCACCGTTTTCCATATAATAATCTATCAAAGCTTTGGTTTGAACTTTACCCTCTTCACTATACACAGCTTCAGCTGCGCGCTGAACAGGGTAAGAAACTCCATTAAATTTCGTGCAATGTCGTCTGTTCCACAGTCCGTGAACAAAATGTTTGGCTCCGGAATTGTCATAGGCAGCACATTCTTTGGGAACAACGGTATAGGCGCAACGCGTTCCGGTGAAACCGGCACTTTTGGAAAAGCTGCGGAATTCGATAGCAACCTCTTTAGCACCTTCAATCTCAAATATTGATTTTGGCAGAGATTCATCACGAATGAAAGCTTCATAGGCTGCATCAAATAAAATGAGTGCTTTATGATCCCTGGCGTAATCAACCCAAGTCTTTAGCTCAGCTTTTGAGATGGTAGACCCTGTAGGGTTATTTGGAAAACAAAGATAGATCAAATCAACGTTTTCTTTGGGGAGTGATGGGACAAAGTTATTTTCCTTTGTACTGTCAAGGTAAACAAGGCCCTGATACCTTCCATCTTCAAATGTGCCGGTCCGGCCGGCCATTACATTTGTGTCGAGATAGACTGGATATACCGGATCGGGAATTGCAATTTTAATATCTCCGCTGAAAAGCTCCTGTATATTGCCGGTGTCGCATTTTGCGCCATCGCTGATAAAAATTTCCTCAGCAGAAATATCGGCTCCCCGGCTTTGAAAATCATTTTGAGCAATTGCCTGACGCAGGAAATCATATCCTTGCTCAGGACCATATCCTCTAAAAGTAGAGTCGTTGGCCATTTCATCCACGGCGTCATGAAAGGCTTTGATTGAAGCAGTTGTTAAGCCTTTAGTAACGTCACCTATGCCAAGTTTGATAATATCTTTTTCAGGGTTGGATTTTTGAAAAGCAATAACCCTTTTCGCAATGTCGGAGAAAAGATAGGAGGCCTGTAATTTAAGATAATGTTCATTGATTGTAATCATTTATACGTTTCTCAGTTGTTTTATGAATAAAAGGCGTTAAGTTGTTGAACAAATATAACGATCAGGCTGTAAATATAATGGAATGACAGTCCCTGTCAACCGGCAAGTCTCTTTCGCAAGATTAAACGAGTGAAAAGGAATTTTAGTATGAAGAATGAGCAACCGATAACGATCTATCGAAAAGAATATACCGTATTTGACTATATTGTTGAAAAATTAGACCTTGAGTTTCAGTTGTTTGCAGAGCGAACAGTCGTTATGGCTAGGGCGAAGTATAAAAAGAATCCGGAATCCCAGATTGATAATCCTCCTCTGGTGCTTTTTGGCGAAGAGCTCGAGCTTTCTATTATCAAAATGGATGGTACCGAGTTGAAGGAGAACGAATATCTGGTTGACGCTAAAAAATTACAAATTAACCAGCTACCCGAAACATTCACCCTCGAAATTGAAACTGTTATTTACCCCGTTAAAAATACTTCATTGGAAGGGCTGTATCATTCAAGCGGAAATTATTGCACTCAATGTGAAGCTGAAGGTTTCAGGAAAATTACCTATTATCCTGATCGACCGGATGTCCTGACTAAATTTACAACTCGTATTGAAGCAGACAAGCTCCCCTGTCCGGTCATGCTGTCTAACGGAAACCTCGTTGAGCAAGGCAAACTTAAAGATAATCGACATTATGCCGTATGGGAGGATCCTTTTCCTAAGCCAAGTTATCTTTTCGCATTAGTGGCAGGCAGACTTGTCAGTATTGATGATGAGTTCATTACCCAATCGGGTCGAATTATTGATCTGAAAATATTTGTTGAAGAGAGAAACAAAGATAAATGCGATCATGCCATGCTCTCACTCAAAAAGGCAATGCAGTGGGACGAAGAGGTCTTTGGTCTTGAATACGATCTTGATACATTTATGATTGTGGCGGTTGACGACTTTAACATGGGGGCCATGGAAAACAAGGGTTTGAATATTTTCAATTCCAAATATGTGCTTTCAACTCCGGAGACGGCTACCGATCAGGATTATCTGGGAATTGAAGGAGTGATAGGCCATGAGTATTTCCACAATTGGACCGGCAATCGAGTTACCTGTCGCGATTGGTTTCAATTGAGTTTAAAAGAAGGATTGACAGTTTTTCGCGATCAGGAATTCTCGTCCGATATGAATTCGCGGAGTGTGCAAAGAATAGATGATGTGAGGGTTCTGAAAAATATTCAATTTAAGGAAGATTCTGGGCCTATGGCTCATCCGGTTCGTCCCGATTCTTATCAGGAGATCAATAATTTTTATACTGCAACCATTTACAATAAGGGCGCAGAGCTCATTCGTATGCTGCACACTCTTCTGGGGCCGAAGAATTTTCGGAAGGGAATGGATCTCTATTTTTCAAGACATGATGGTCAGGCGGTAACCTGCGATGATTTTGCTGCAGCTATGAGTGACGCATCCGGAACTGATCTAGAACAATTTAAAAACTGGTACAGTCAGGCTGGTACTCCAATATTACAGGTAAAAGGGGAGTGGATTGAGGCACAGGCGGAATACAAACTGCTTATTAGACAAAGCTGCCCTGACACTCCCGGACAAACAGCCAAAAAACCTTTCCACATGCCGGTAACCATTGGTCTACTCGGTGCAGATGGCAATGATTTGCTGGATAATCCCGATAATCACGGCAACGCTGGCAGATCTGCCATTTTGCAGTTGCGAGAGCGGGAGCAGCTTTTTACTTTTCAAGACATACATGAAAAGCCGGTTGTTTCTTTTTTGAGAGATTTTTCTGCACCGGTCAAAGTTGAGCGTTTTCAGTCACGGGAAGAACTTGCGCTGCTTATGAGAACTGACTCAAACCTATTTAATCGATGGGATGCCGCTTCTCGATTGGCTCAAGAGGTAATTCTGGATATAGCTGAAAAAATTCAAAAGAATCAGAGTCCGTCTATTGAAGAACTGTATCTTGATGCTATTTCCGGCAGCCTGGAAGGGAATTGTGAGGATCCATCGCTTCTTGCGCTTTCATTACAATTACCACCAGAAACGACTCTGGCTCTGGAGATGGAAGTAATAGATCCCGATGCGCTGCATAATGCCAGACAGCTTTTAAAACAAAAGTTAGCTGCAAGAAACGAAAAACAATTCCTGAAGATATACCAGCGTATTAAAGATCAAAGTACCAGTAAAAGCTACAGTATTACCACTAAAGACATAGGGTTGAGAAGTTTGAAAAACATATCTCTTGCTTACCTGATGTCTCTCGATCCTTTACCACGGGAAATCCAGGACCTGTGCTATGCACAGTATAAGCAAGCAACCAGCATGACGGATACAATAGCTGCTCTGTCAAATCTGGTGAACATAGACAGCAAGGTAAAAGAGGCCGCACTGGGTGATTTTTATAAAAAATGGCAGAATGATCCTTTAGTGCTGGATAAGTGGTTTATCCTTCAAGCGACGTCAAATCTCGAAAACACTTTAGATAATGTTAAGCAACTCACTAAAAATAAGTCTTTTTCTATGAAAAATCCGAATAAGGTAAGGTCTCTGGTTGGAGCATTTTGTTCGGGCAATCATGTTCGATTTCATGACAAAAGTGGAGCGGGATATAGATTTTTGTCGGAAAAAATTGAAGAGCTGAATTCAATTAATCCTCAAATTGCAGCTCGATTGGTCTCACCATTAACCAGCTGGAAACGTTATGACTCTGAACGACAAAGTCTGATACTGCAGGAGCTTGATAGAATTTTGTCCATAAAGAATCTTTCCAGTGATGTTTATGAGATAGTTTCGAAAAGCAAATGAAATGCCTACGTTTGTCGATTAGATGCGTTTGTGACAAAATAAACAGCGAAACTTCGGAGGGTGATTTTCCGACAGGGGTGATTCCTTATTCTGATCATGGCAGGAAAGACAATATTTTTCAGCTTCTTTTTTACCCTCAATTTCATAAAAGCGATTATGTATTTCATCATGAGGGAGAGGAGATGTCGTTTCTTCGGGAGCGTTGAGCAGGAAGATAAGTATACCTGCACAAACGATTACAAATAATATATTTCCGATAAACAGTTTACGATTATTTTTAGGTTGTATTGACATTTGGAGTAAATTGATGGAAGAAGTCAGTGAGCAGCCATTTCAGCAACACTGAAGTTTATGAGATTTGTCTTTAATCCGAAGGTGACTAATTCGGAGAGGATAAAAGAAGATAAGTGGTTTGTACCAAGTATCGAAACCATTTTTCTGTGGCGAACATGATTATTAATCATCTTTTGCAAATTTACAGGACTGTAATCCGGTATGGTGATGCACCTTGCTACTGTTTCACCTGAAATAATCGCGGGATATATCCCCTCGCCAGTTAAACCTGAGGCAAGTCCGGCTGCATCCCCGACAAGGAAGATATTTTTGAACTGGTAGCCCCTATAATCAAAATTTATATATTCAGCAGTTCCTTTATAATCAGATAGGGGGTAGCCCCATTTTTTCGACCATTTCATCAAGCTTTCTTGCAATTTTTTAGCTTTCATCACTCTAGCATCAGCGTATGCTCCCACAGATACTGTTTCTTTATGCGGAAAGACCCAGGAATAGCCACTTCTGAACAAAGTACTGTCAAGATGCCATTCCATGTCAGGAAAAAAGCCGGGAAGCTGGTAATTAATACCAATGCCAATATTTTTGATCGGTATACCGAGATGCCTTCTGACGATAGAAGACGAACCGTCAGCACCCACTAAGTAATCGAAGGTTTGCCGCACCATTTTTTGACATTTTTTATCCAAAAAGGTGAGTTCATTGCCTTTGATTGACAAAACCTGGCAGTTTAGAAGAATTTGTGCCCCGGCATTTAGTGCTTTTTCGGCCATCTGTTGCCCAAGTTTTTCCCGGTTAACAGTGGCTATTATAGGCGTAGGAGATGATATACAAGCCCTTTGATACCGGCTAAAAACAAACTGCTCAGTGAATTTTCTCTCGGTAAGTACATTGGGTACTTTTTTAATCAGCCCATTCCAGGTTATTCCTCCAGCGCAAACCTTTCGGCCTAGTATCTTCTTACGTTCCAAAACCAGTGTTTTGAGCCCTTGGGAAGCGGTAATTTCGGCACACGCCAAACCGCCAGGTCCGGCACCGACAATAATAACATCAAAGGACATATAGAAAACTGTACCAAGGTAAAATAATTAAGATAATGAGACTGATCTGCAAGGTTGGAGATATAACAAAAAAACCTGCCCTGTGCAATGGTTGCACAGGGCAGGTTTTTGTTACAACTAACAGATTCTTTACATGACAGGTGAGAAAGCCATCAACCTTCAGTAAGCACAGCTTTAATATACTCTTTGTTTAATCTTGCTATATTTCGAATTGAAATTCCTTTTGGACAAACTGCTTCACATTCTTTAGCGTTGGTACAATTTCCAAATCCTTCTTTATCCATCTGTTCGACCATAGACATGGCGCGCTGTTTCCGTTCCACCTGCCCTTGAGGCAGCAGGCAGAGTTGAGAAACTTTTGCACTGGTAAAAAGCATCGCAGCACCATTAGGACAATTGGCTACACAAGCTCCACAGCCGATACAAGCAGCGGCATCCATAGCCAGTTCAGACTGCTGGGATGGGATAGGGATACTGTTACCATCCGGAGTTCCACCGGTATTGACTGAGACATATCCGCCAGATTGGATAATACGATCAAGAGAGGATCGATCTATAAGAAGATCTTTTTTGATTGGAAAAGCTCTTGATCGAAAAGGTTCGATTACTATGGTGTCACCACTTTTAAAATGTCGCATATGCAGTTGACAAAGAGTGACTTCTTTTTCAGGTCCATGGGCGACGCCATCGACAATAGCTCCACACATTCCGCAGATACCTTCGCGACAATCATGGTCAAACGCTACAGGATCTTTCCCTTCTTTAGTTAATTTTTCATTAAGTACATCAAGCATCTCGAGAAAAGACATGTCCGTGCTGATGGAGTCGAGAGTATAGGATTCCAAATTGCCTAATGCGTCACTATTCGGTTGTCGCCAGATCTTTAGCGTTAAGTTAATGCTGCTCATGATGTCTATACCTTAAGAGTTCAGTTTAAAGTCTCCGTTTTATCAGGAGCCTTACTTATAACTTCGCTGACTGGGAGTAACAAATTCGAAAGTAAGTGCTTCTTTGTGCATTGCCGGTTCTTTATCTTCATCGAGGTGCTCCCAGACAGAAACGTGGGAAAAATTAGCGTCATCCCGTTTAGCCTCATTCTCTTCGGTCTGGCTCTCTTCTCTCAGGTGACAGCCACAGGATTCTTCCCTGGCGAGTGCATCCCTTATCATGATATCGGCAAATTCAAGAAAATCAGCGACTCGACCAGCCCGTTCCAAAGATTGATTGATTTCCTTTGTTGTTCCGGGGATATAGACATAATCCCAAAACTTCTGTTTGATATTAGGCAGTTCTTCAAGAGCTTTTTGTAAATCCTCTTTGTTCCTGGCCATTCCGCAATTGTCCCACATCAGTTTCCCAAGTTCTTTGTGAATCTCGTCGACAGTAAACTTACCGGCAGGGCCTCCACTGCTATTTTTAAGCAGTCTGGAAATCCTATCCTCAACTTCGCGTTTTGAAGAGATAAAGGATGCGTCGTGTTCACTGACATTATTGAGTTTGTTGGTCCCAAGATAGTGAGCAACAGAAGTGGCAATAACAAAGTATCCATCTGCCAGTCCCTGCATCAGCGCGCTGGCGCCAAGTCTGTTGGCTCCATGGTCGGAGAAGTTACATTCGCCAATAGCGAACAAACCGGGAATGGTCGTCATCAAATCGTAATCCACCCACAGGCCGCCCATAGTGTAATGAACAGCAGGGTAGATCATCATAGGTTCGACCATCGGATTACTATCCGTTATTTTTTCATACATTTGAAAAAGATTACCATATTTTTTAAAGATGGTATCTTTCCCGTCACGCTTAATAGCATCGGTAAAATCCAGATAGACAGCAAGTCCTGTTCCTCCGACTCCTTTGCCAAGATCGCATTGTTCTTTTGCATTTCTCGAGGCAACATCACGAGGGACTAGATTTCCAAAACTGGGATATTTATTTTCAAGGTAATAATCCCGGTCAGTTTCAGGAATATCGGCGGGATGTCGCTTGTCATCTTTATTCTTAGGAACCCAGACTCTTCCATCGTTTCGCAGACTTTCACTCATCAAGGTGAGTTTTGACTGGTAATCGCCATGGACTGGAATGCAGGTTGGGTGAATCTGGACAAAAGAAGGATTGGCAAATCCGGCACCGCGTTTATGAGCTCTCCATGCAGCCGTGACGTTTGAAGCCATTGCATTTGTCGAGAGAAAATAAACATTTCCGTAACCACCTGTTGCTAAAATGACGACATCAGCAGAAAAACTCTCGATTTCTCCCGTCATAATATTTCTGGTAGTGATCCCCCTGGCTCTGCCATCGACAACGACTACATCCATCATTTCCCGACGGGTAAACATCTTCACTTTACCTGTGTGAATCTGCCTTGAGAGAGCTCCGTAAGCGCCAAGAAGTAGTTGTTGGCCGGTTTGACCTCGGGCATAAAAGGTCCTGGAAACTTGCGCTCCCCCGAAAGATCTATTAGCTAGGGTACCGCCATACTCCCTGGCAAAAGGGACTCCTTGGGCAACACATTGATCAATGATTTCGGCGCTTACCTCAGCGAGTCGGTGGACATTTGCTTCCCTTGCACGGAAATCACCACCTTTTATGGTGTCATAGAACAAACGATGCACTGAGTCGCCATCGTTTTGATAATTTTTTGCAGCGTTAATACCACCCTGAGCAGCAATTGAATGAGCGCGTCTCGGGCTGTCCTGGATACAAAATGTTTTTACCTGATAGCCTTGTTCGGCAAGAGTTGCCGATGCGGATGCACCGGCAAGACCGGTGCCGACCACAATTGCACTGTATTTTCTTCTATTAGCAGGGTTAACAAGTTTATTGGAAAAACGGTGATTATTCCATTTTTCTTCAAGAGGGCCGGAAGGTACACGAGAATTAAGTTCCATATTTTCAAAACCTTGGCTAGTTTCTTTTTGTGATTACTTTAAATCGTTCAGCTGCAGATTTTCCCATATTATTAGCAGAATTGGAATTAATATGATGCTCCAAGTCCACTCATGAAGTAAAAGGCAATGCCGCCGAAAATTAAAAGGAAAAACAGTGGAATAATAAGAGTGAGTTTGGAAATTAACGGATTGTAGCGAGGGTGATTCGCGCCCAATGTCTGCAACATACTCCAGAAGCCGTGACTGAGATGAATTGTCAAGGCAATGAAGGCCAGGATGTAGAAAAAAGAATAAAAGAAATTGCTCAGCAAATCTTTGACTGTAACTGAAATAGGTATATCTTTGGGAGAAAAGGTGAAACCGAAGATATGTACAAAAAGAAATATCAGAATAAATAAACCCGTATAGGGCATTGTTGCAGATGCAAAAGAATTCTTAACAACCCGGGTGGTTACTGCGTATCTTGAATTAATTACTTGTCGGTTTTCATAAAAAAGATAAAGACCAACAATGATATGCGCTAAAAAGACCACCAGTAGAGTAAGACTAAACACAAGAACGATCAAAGGATGGCTGTGGAGTTCATCAGCATAACTCTGAAAAACCGCACTGCTCATGAAAATAGTGGCATTGCCGGCCACATGGCTACAAAGAAACAAAAAAAGGAGCAACCCTGTGGTTGCCATAAGGAATTTTTTGCCAATGGAGGACGTTAAAAATCTGACAAACCACATAAGCACACCTTCGGTGAAAATTTATGAGTTAATGTAAATTTTTGAATGCAATGATAATATAAAAAAAAATTAAAAAAGAAAGAGAAAATTTGGTTTTTTCCTGGAGCTTTCATGTAAAGTCCGGCTATAAATTGATTTTGTTTTTGTTACTGCTTGCTAACTTATTATTTTTACATATATAAATACAAAAAATGACTCGCTTATCAATAATTTTTGATCTAGACGGTACTCTTCTTGATACTATCGAGGATCTTGCTGAAACCTGCAATGAGGTACTTTCGCATCAACATTTTCCTACGCATCCAACTATTGCTTACAAAAAATTTGTTGGCGATGGGTTGCAGACCCTCATGAAGAGAGCGGCTCCTGTTGGGACAAAGGATACTGTCATTCAGAAATGCTGTCTCTCATTTAAAAATTTATACTCCCGCAATTGGAAGAGAAACAGTTGCCCATATGAAGGTATTGATGATATGCTGTCCGCGCTGTTGAAACATGGGGTGCGCCTTGCTGTTTTATCCAATAAACCCCATGACTTCACCAGACTTTTTATAGATGAGTTTTTCCCAAATGGTGAATTCTCAATAGTCTATGGACAACGAGATGGGTTTCCTAAAAAACCGGATCCTACTGTTGCACTTGAAATCGCAACACTCCTTGATGCTCGGCCACAAGAAATACTTTTTGTTGGCGATTCAGGGGTAGATATCCAAACCGGTAAGGCTGCCAACATGATGACGGCAGGTGTTGCCTGGGGATTTCGAAGCGTTGAGGAACTCACTGAAAATGACGCAGATATACTAGTCAACAATCCTTTGGAGTTGCAGCAATATGTTTTATCTTTCAAATGAAATACTACCTTATATTAAATACCTTCTTCCTCCCATAGTTGGTGCATTCATAGGTTATCTGACCAATAGAATAGCCATAAAAATGCTATTTCGTCCATTGAAAGCATGGAAAATAGGACCGTTTAGAATTCCAATGACCCCAGGAGTAATTCCTTCGAAAAGAGTAGAGCTGGCCATGAATATGGGGGAGGTCGTTGGAGACCATCTTCTGACCAGTCAGGTAATTGGCAAAGGACTGCAACAGGACGTTTTTCAGGATCACCTCTATAATCTTATTCAAGAAAGAGTGGAAGGCGTATTGCAAAAAGATCTAGGTACACTCGCCTCAACAATCCCTGTAAAATTTAAGGCGTATTTTGATATCGGAGCCAAAACAATACGATACCAGCTCAAAGAACACCTTCATGAATTTATTCAATCGAAGGAATTTGCTGAGACGGTTGATGTGGCAATTGATAGTCGACTGGATAAATTCCTCTCCCAGGATGTAGGGACAGTTGTCACCGTAGCAAACAGAGAAAAGGCTTACGGTTTTGTTGAAGAAAATCTTTCCAGGATGTTTGAAAGTGAGGCGATGGAACAATGGATAGATGATTTTGTGCACCAAAAAGTCTATAGCACCTTGCAGCAGGGGAAATCAATTTCAGATATTCTCCCGGAGTCATTGCAGGATTTGTTTATGGCAATGATAGAAAAACAGGTACCTGTTTTTCTGCGTAAAACAGCTTCAATTGTCAGTGAACCGGATGTTCGTGACAAGATAGTAAAAGGAGCTTGCGATGGTGTTGATAACTTTATAAATTCACTTGGGTCAATGTCCGACATGGTCCGAGGTTTCTTACCGATGGAGAAAGTGGAAGAAAAAGTCCGGGAATATCTTATCGAAAAAAATGATGATATTGTTGCCTGGCTTCAGTCTGAAGAAGTACAGGTTCGTGTTGCCGCTATTATAAGGGAAAGGAGTCGGGAGTTTTCCCAAAAACCAATTGTCAGCTTCATTAAAACAGAAAATGAAGATGCCGTTGAAGAATTCTGCTCTCAGTGTACACATCAACTTTTACTTTTGATAAGGGGGGAAGAGGTAACCCACACCCTGTCTTCCATGATTAAAACAAATATTGAAAGCCATATCAATGGTGGAACAATGAGTATGCGACAAGTATTAGTTGCTCTACTTGGTGAGGAGGCGATGTTTTCGAGTAAGGGTTGGGTTAAAAAGGAAATACGAGAACTTATTCAAAACAGACAAACTTTAAATACCATTGACTTCCTGATTGATTCTCTTGTTGAGTCACTTTTGCAGAAGCGGATAGGTAAGTTGGGAAATTTTGTTCCGGGCGGTGTACGAGAAGGGTGGTCAAGATCTTTACAAAAGATGGCTTCAACAATGCTCGAAAACGAGGTTCCAGGTCTTGTTCAATCATTGAATATACGAAAAATTGTAACGGAAAAAGTTAATTCACTCGATATTTTAAAACTTGAAGGACTCTTGTTATCGATAATGGAGGAACAATTTAAGTATATCAATTTGTTTGGTGCATTACTCGGCTTCCTGATAGGTTGTTTAAATATACTTTTTATCTATGGGTTTTAGAGCCTTATTCCCAAATGTCTGTTACCTCAAAACTCGAAAATGAAATTCTAGACAATCGCGAATTGCTTCGATATCGGCAATTCAGTTTTTAATTGAGGTCATGTTAGATAAATATAAACCGATAACTACAACAAGGAGAGAATAATGGAAAAATGGGTCTGTACTATTTGCGGCTATGTTTACAATCCTGCTGAAGGGGATCCGGAAAACGGCATCGATCCAGGTACACCTTGGGAAGATGTTCCTAGTGATTGGGTATGTCCGGTTTGCGGAGCTTCAAAGGATGATTTCGAAAAAGAACAATAGTAAGACAGATTTTGTATTAAAGTTCGATTGAACCGATCAATGAGATAACGCTTGAGGTATTTGAAGCTGTTTTCTATTGATAGGGAGAACCAAAAAACGGGTAGCTGGACATGAGTCCAGCTACCCGTTATCGTTTTATGGTGACCCCAAGGGGACTCGAACCCCTGTTACCGGCGTGAGAGGCCAGTGTCCTAGGCCACTAGACGATGGGGCCCAATGGTGGTGCTTTATAACTGACCCCACGGATGTTGTCAATACTTTGTTGCTGGGAAAAAGAATATTTAATCTTCATCTGCCTTACGTCCACGATTGAAGCGTCGAGTTGATGCTTTTAGTTGTTCCGCTGCCTCTTTGGTGAAAAATTCACCGCCACAGCGCCACCTCCAATTGCCTGTAGCAACCCCGGGACTATTCATTTTACAATCTCCGCCAAATCCAAAAACATCCTGCAAAGGAATCACTGACAAATTGCTGATTGATGATTGAGCAAGAAATATAAGGTCATGGTGTATCCCTTTTTGGTCGTGAGGTTCTCGATTAGCGATCATTCTAATTTCCTCACGCTGTTTGTCGTTGAGTCTATCGCTCATAAACCATCCCAAGGTCGTGTCGTTATCATGGGTTCCTGTATAAATAATATAATTAGAGGACGTGAAGTTGTGAGGCAAAAAGCTATTGTCAGGATTACCATCAAACGCAAATTGCAATACCTTCATACCTGGAAAATGCAGGTCGTCGCGGAGCATTTCTACCTCCGGAGTTATGATGCCCAAATCTTCAGCAACAATATTAAGAGGCCCAAGCTTCTCGAATATTTTGGTGAAAAATATTTTTCCAGGTCCTTTCAACCATGCTCCATCCAGCGCTGTTTCACACTCTTCCGGGATAGACCAGTAGGATTCAAAACCGCGAAAATGGTCAATACGAGCCATATCTATCAGAGTAAACAGATGGGCAAGTCTGGCCGACCACCAGTCAATCAGTTTATCTTGCACCGTCTTTTTTTTACTTTGCCAATCATAAAGCGGATTTCCCCACCTCTGACCGGTTTTGCTGAAATAGTCAGGGGGGACGCCTGCAACATAAGTGGGTCGAAGTGTTTCACGGTTTAAGGTGAAAATCTGTTGATTTGCCCAGACATCAACACTGTCATAGCTCACGTAAATCGGCAGATCTCCAAAAAGGCTTATCCTTTTGCTGCGGGCATAATCATGAAGAAGCTGCCATTGTCTAAAGAATTCAAATTGTTCGAATCGATAGTAGTCAATTTGTTCTTTGTATTTCCCTGAAAACGTACGAAGAGCTTTCTTTGATCTGGTGGATAGATCGCGAGGCCAGGCGAACCATCCCGCTTCGTTATAAATTTCTTTAGCAACCATGAACATGGCATAATCATCGAGCCAGGTATTGTTCACTAGGAAATCGCTATACTCCGGGAAGTTGTCGGGATTAAAATTACTAAAAGCTTCTTTAAGAAGATTTTTTTTGTAGAGAGCGACCTTTTTGTAGTCGGTAAGGTACGGTGAAAATATTGGATGGTCGTGAAGGCTCGAGTTGAGAATAAGTTCTGCTTCTAAAAGGAGTTCCGGACTCAATAACATATAAGACCCCGCAAATGCAGAACTACTCATGTAAGGAGAGTAGTCGAAAGGCTCATATGTCGGACCAGTCGGCAGGAATTGCCAATAGCTTTGATCGCTATCACATAAAAAATCAATAAAGCGATAACTTGAAACACCAATATCACCGATACCAAAAACAGACGGCAGAGATGTGATGTGAGCGAGAATTCCGCTTGAACGTTGTTTTATCATTGTCTTGTCACGAATGAAAAAGTTGTCCCTTATAATGGGTAAATTTCGTTGGGGCCAAGAAAATAAAAGCACTATCCTTCCTTGTATCTCATGCTTTCGATGCTATAATATAAGTTCGTAATTTTTAAATGGGTGTGAAATATTCTAGAGTATCCGGTATGGCTGATTTTTAAAATTGCTTTTTATGATAGAATGCTGTAATAGTATGATCTTTTGAAAACTACTACATGCTAGCGAGGTCTTCTCGTCGGCTTTTTTTTTGTCAAAAAATCATTAATCGCCTTATGGTACTCTTGAGACTATTGGAACAATGCTCTCCAGCAACTGTACAATAGATAGTCTTTTAAATTCAAGAATGGAGTGGTTGTCTAGTGCTGCCTGAACTTAAAGAAAACCTTCTAAAAGCAGGAAAAGAAGAAGGCTGTATTAGCTTTGATGATTTAAATGAACTGTTGCCTGATGAGATAAAAGACCCAAACGAAATTGAGTCGATCTTTAATTTTCTCGGTGCGCATTCAATTGAAATTGTTACCGTTGAAGAGGATGGCGAAAAACGTACGCTATCCGGGGAAATTTGGGAACGTAACGATAGCTCAACCTCCAGTGCAAATCAGGAGGATGAGATGAGTTTACCCGACGAGGAAACTCACGAGGCGGAGGAGACAACCACTACCTATCTCAGAGAAATGGGACGGTTCGATCTTCTTACTCCTGAAGAAGAAGCTAAATACAGTAAGACAATTCGTCAGGGTTTTGAAGCGATAATAGCAGCTATTCGTGAAGACGTCTCCGGCGTTAAAGAAATACAACTGCTTCGGGATCGCATTGATCTTTGGGAAAGGAGGGATCCAACCCTTAAACCCAAAAAGCAGCAGCTCAATTTTATGCGGTACAATGTAATCAGTGCCGCGAAAAAATATACCGATGTTCGAGAGCTCTTTGAACTACAAGCAAAACTCGAAGCATACAGTCGGTCTATTGAAGTAGCTAAGGACACCATGATCAGGGCTAACCTGAGGTTGGTCGTATCTATAGCCAAACGGTATATGCATCAAGGTCTGACCCTCGCGGATTTAATACAGGAGGGCAATCTTGGCTTGATGCGTGCTGTTTTCCGTTTTGATTATACCAAGGGAAACAAATTTTCGACTTATGCCAGCTGGTGGATAAGACAGGCCATTACCCGGGCCATCCTGGACAAAACAAGAACCATCCGTTTGCCGGTGCATTTTCTTGAGCTGAGAAGTCAGTTTTTCAAGGCTTTTTATGCATTATTTAAAGAACTCGGCAGGGAACCAACTCCCCTTGAGATCTCCAAGGCCACGAACCTGCCGATGGACAAGATTCTCTCTATTCTTGAAGCGTCAAGAGAGCCTATTTCCCTTGAAACACCTGTAGGCGATGATGACTCCACACTAGGGGATTTTCTTGAAAACCAGGAGTCGCAATCACCTTATGATGCAGTTCAGACAAGGGAACTCTCCGGACGGGTTAATGACATCCTTGAGACGCTCAGCGAAAGAGAAGAAAAAATCATTCGTTTACGTTTCGGAATTGGAGAAAAGGCGGAATACACTCTTGAAGAAATAGGCAAGCTGTTCAACGTATCCAGAGAACGGATTCGACAGATTGAAAAGAAGGCCTTGAACCGATTGCGTCACTCAAGTCGCCGTGAAAAATTAAAATTTTTCATAGACTGATAATAACTTACATATAAAAAGAGCCGGGTTAAAGCCCGGCTTTTTATTTTATCGTGGAAAATTACATTCATAGTGCAGGATTAGGGCTCATTCTCGAAAAGGTTAAAGCAGAAAAAAGACTCAACTACGAGGAAGGTCGGCAGCTTTATAGCAGTAACGATATTCTGGCACTTGGCTATCTCGCAAATATCGTCAGGAACAGGTTGAATGGCGATAATACCTACTTCATTTATAATCAGCATATAAATTATTCCAACATCTGCACGAACCTGTGCAAATTCTGTGCGTTCGGGAGAGAAAAAGATTCTGATCTCGCTTATGAAATGAGCGTTGAGCAGGTGAAACAGAAGGTGAGAGATCGACTCGATGAACCGATAACCGAAGTACATATGGTCGGAGGCATTCATCCTGATCTTCCTTTTGAATATTATCTTGAATTGTTGCGGGGAATCAAAGAGGTAAGACCCGAATTACATATTCAGGCATTTACCTGTGTTGAAATAGCCCATTTAGCCGGGTTAGCAGATAAATCAGTTGCAGATACTTTAAACCTCCTTATGGAAGCCGGGTTAGGCTCATTGCCGGGTGGAGGAGCGGAAGTCTTCAGTCCGAGGATACGTGAGCTGACTTGCGAAAAGAAATTATCAGGGAATGAATGGCTCGATATCTCAAAAATAGCCCATAGCCAGGGATTGAATACCAACGCTACAATGCTGTATGGACATATAGAAACGATTGACGAACGACTTGAGCATCTTCAGGCCCTGCGTGAAGCGCAGGATGAAACCAAAGGCTTTCTGGCATTTATTCCTCTTTCATTCCATCCCAAAAACACCGCCATGTCCGATCTTTCAAGAACAACGGGAATCGATGATCTTAAAAATATAGCGGTGGCCCGATTGTTTCTCGATAACTTTCCGCATATTAAAGCTTATTGGGTAATGATTGGGCCGCAAATGGCTCAAATCGCACTCTCTTTCGGGGCTGACGATATGGATGGAACGGTGAAGGAAGAAGTCATTACTCATATGGCCGGTGCCGAAACAGATCAGGCTATTGGCAGCAACACCTTGGTGCGGCTCATTAAGGAAGCGGGGCGCATCCCTGTACAGCGGGATACGCTGTACAATGTAATTGAAATGCATAATTAGCCGACTGAGGAGCAAGTGATAGAATGCAGCTAGAAAAAGTAATAGACAAAGTCTCTGCAGGCTTGCGTATCAATGATAACGACTATCGACTTCTGGAAAAAGAAGCAAATCTTCATGAACTTGGCTTCCTCGCTAATACTATAAGAAGAGACAAACATCCTGAAAATAGAGTGACTTATGTCATTGACAGGAATATTAATTATACTGACATCTGCATTTCTGCCTGTAAATTTTGTGCTTTCTATAAAGCTCCGGAAGATAAAGAAGGATATTTACTCTCCTTTGAAGAGCTGGCAGAAAAAATAGGTGAAACACAGGCTCTTGGAGGGACTCAGATACTGTTGCAGGGAGGGCTGCATCCCGGACAACCATTTGAATATTATGAAGAAATGGTTAGCTTCATGAAAGCTACCGGTATACATGTACACGGTTTTTCTCCTCCTGAGATCTTTCATTTTGCCGAAATCTCCGGTTTATCAATCAAAAAAGTTTTAAAGAGACTCATCATTGCGGGCCTGGGATCAATTCCAGGAGGTGGTGCAGAAATACTGAGTGATCGTGTGAGGCAGCTTACATCTCCAAGAAAATGTACTGCAGGCCAGTGGATCGCAGTGATGGAAGAGGCCCATGGTCAAGGATTGCGAACAACAGCGACGATGATGTTCGGACATTTAGAAAATAAGGAAGAACGTCTGGAGCATCTTCGTAGACTCCGTGAACTTCAGGATAGAAGTCATGGTTTTACCGCTTTTATACCCTGGCCATTTCAACCACGCCATACAGTGCTAAATGAAGTCGAAAAAACAACAGCTTTTGAATATCTTCGGATGTTGGCACTCTCTAGAATTTACCTTGATAATTTTGATAATATTCAGGCATCCTGGGTGACGCAGGGCCCTAAAATTGCTCAACTTGCACTCTTCTTTGGAGCAAATGATTTTGGCAGCACCATGATTGAGGAAAATGTGGTAGCTGCAGCGGGGGTCAGTTTCAGACTGTCGGAACAAGAGATAAGAAGGCTTGTTGCCGACGCCGGTTTTCAACCTGCTCAACGGCTAATGGATTATAGTATTGTCGAGTAGTTCATTTGCACTGTGTTGTCAGCTTGATATGTCAAATATATATTTGAACTACTTCGACGGCATTTTGGGTTAAAGTAGAGAAAACCATGCTAACTATTTCTGCACCATGGGTTGTGCCGATTGAGACACCTGTTATCCAAGATGGCAGTGTTGTCGTAAACGATGGACTCATTGTCGATCTCGGCAGTCGAAGCGATATCGTAAATCGATATCCTCAATCCTCCGAAACATCCTATCCTTGTGTGTTGATGCCCGGACTTGTCAATGCCCATATGCATCTGGAACTTTCTCATTTGCAAGATTCTGTTCAACCGCATCCTAACCAAAAAATTACTGAATGGATCGACGCGCTGATTGTGCAACGAACTCATGAAAAATATTCCAGAGAAAGCATTATCGAATCATTCACAATCGCTTTACATAGTCAATATTATTCAGGGGTAGCGCTGATAGGTGATATAGGGAATGAATATTTTGATGAATTATATTGCTGTGATGATAAAGTGCGGCCGCAAGTTGTACGGTTCCTTGAGTATCTCGCCCCAAATCTGGATGCCTGCCGGACTTCATTAGAAAATCTGGAAAAACTTGATGATAGAATAGTTGCTACTGGTCATGCGCCATATTCAACCGCCCCGGAGCTCCTCCAAAAAATAAAAAAGAGATGTAATCATCTGCAGCATATTTTTTCAATTCATACTGCCGAAAGTGCTGACGAAGGAGAGTTTTTACGAAGGGGAAAAGGTTGTTTCCGTGACTTTCTCGAAAAGAAAAACAGTTGGGATGGGCTTTTTTCTTTTTTTGAATCAGGATTTCCAGGGACAGTCGATTATTTTGATTATCTTGGGATTTTGGATCACAATACACTGCTGGTGCATTGTGTTCATATCTCAGAACCTGAACTGCAATTGATTAAGGAACGTGGCGCAGGTATCTGTCTTTGCCCGGGCAGTAACCAGTTCCTCGGAGTTGGTTCTGCTCCGGTGGAACGAATGGTGGAACTCGGTCTCCTGCCTGCTCTTGGGACTGATTCTCCTGCATCGAATCTTACAATCGACATGTGGCGGGAAATGCAAATATTGACTAAAAGCTATCCAAACATAGACAGTTCGACTGTTCTTGCCATGGCTACTATCGGCGGAGCAAAGGCTCTTCAGCATGATTCCTTTCTGGGAAGCATAACTGTAGGCAAAAAAGCAAAGCTTATTCATGTATCATCGCCCAATCTTAAATGTTGCAGTGACGCGGGACAGCTTGTAAAAGAGTTGGTTTCAGGGGGGAAACCCAACCAAATTAAATGGGTGTCAACTGATCATGTGTGAATTTATAGAAAAGTCAAAGGTGGCTTAAATGGAAGAATCGGAAAAGTTCATGGCCAGGATCGGTATGGTGAACTATCTCAACATGGCACCTATCTATGAAAAATGGAAGAGCAGTATACACTCTGAGAACTGGAAGCTTCTTGAGGCTCCACCCTCGACTTTAAACAAAAAGCTTGCGGAAGGGGATATTGACCTGGGTTTTGTTTCCAGTTTTGAATATGGACGTCACCCTGAGCAATATAAAATACTTTCGGGTCTTTCTATAAGTGCCAATGGTCCGGTGGGTTCCGTTTTCCTTTTCTCACACGTGCCGATGAACCAGCTTGATCAGGCACCTGTCCTCTTCAGTGTCCAATCAGAAACATCTGTCAGTTTAGTTAAAATCATTTTGGAAGAATTTCACGATGTACATCCCAATTATAGTACTGGTGATCTACAATCTGCCTCGGAAGGAAATTTTCAGGCGGTGCTTGCTATAGGTGATGATGCTTTAAGATTGGTTGAGAAATCTACTTATCTCTATGAATATGATTTGGGAGATATCTGGAAACGTCACACAGGACTTCCTTTTGTTTTTGCGGTTTGCGCTGTTCGAGAAGATTTTTGTTCTGAACAACCCGAGATGCTGGCTGAAATACATCGTGAACTTCTCAGGTGCAGGGATGAGGGGAAAGATGATTTGGAAGCAATATGTGAAATATCCGCACCGCGCATTCCGATGTCCAAAAAAAAATGTCAACAGTATCTTACGGCAATAGAGTATGATCTTGGTGCTCAGAAACGTAAAGCTCTTGAAACGTTTTTTGACTTTTTAATAAAACGTGGAGATATTGCTAAAATAGCTTTGCCATTAAAAATATTTGCTAACCTGCACTGAGTAGTTTACAGCAGCCCTCTTTTATATTGATAGAATGACAATAACTACCCAAAAAACAAAGATACTTCTCGGAATTACCGGGGCCAGCGGGATGCTTTTTCTGAGGTCTTTTCTTGATTCCCTGAAGCAAGTCGATGTTATAGTTCATGGTATATGCTCAGCATCGGGCAGGGATGTTTTGAGCACTGAATTAGGAATCTTGCCTGAGAATTTGCCGGTTGTTACAAATTGGTTCAACCATGACGATTTATCAGCTGCACCGGCTTCGGGATCAAGCAACTATTCTTCAATGGTCATATTGCCTTGTACTATGGGAAGCCTTGCGGCGATAGCAGGCGGCCTATCTATCAACCTGATACATCGTGCCGCTGATGTAATGCTTAAGGAAAGGAAAAGACTCGTTCTTGCTGTTCGGGAAACCCCCCTTAACAGAACGCATCTAAAAAACATGCTCACTGCACATGATGCCGGTGCTATTATCTGTCCAACCATGCCCAGCTATTATCTGCTGCCCAAAACCCTTGAACAAGCTGCAGAGAGTTATTCGTGGCGTCTTGCCGATCAGATTGGGCTTACTATACCCAACAGAAAGCGATGGAAAAGTTAACTTTTTTGGGCAGAAAAATATCAGTTTTATTGGAAATGATTCAATTTAAACTGACTGTTTTTGCCTTACCTTTTGCTTTTACGGGAGCATTCCTTGCTTCGCGTGGAATGCCGGATATCAGCATATTTTTTTGGATTATATTGGCAATGCTCGGCGCCAGGACATGTGCCATGGGATTTAATAGGATAGTAGATCGCAAATTTGACAAAGCTAATCCCCGTACTGCAACAAGAGCTCTTCCCGCCGGTGATGTTAAACTCTGGGAAGCATGGTTAATGGTATCTCTTTCGGGAATGCTGTTTTTCTTTGCCTGTTATAATCTTAATAACCTTACCTTGTTATTGTCTCCAATTGCCCTTAGTCTCGCACTTTTTTATTCCGTCACCAAACGTTTTACGTCTTTTTGTCATCTGATACTTGGCGTGGCACTGGCCTTTTCGCCATTAGGAGGCTGGGTGGCAGTGCAAGGCAGTCTTGTTGGCTATCCTTATGTTTTGTCTATAGGAGTAATTTTTTGGGTCGCCGGTTTTGATACGATTTATGCCTGTTTGGACGCTGATTTTGACCGACAGGCTAAACTTCACTCCCTGCCTTCTCGAATGGGTAAAAAAAATGCATTTCGGCTGGCAGGAGGTTTCCACTTTTTAGCGTTTATTTTCTTTGTTTTAACCGGATATCAGGCTGGATTGAATATATTTTATTATATAGGTGTTGTTTTGGCAGCAGGGGCATTGCTGTACCAGCATATTCTCGTAAAACCTGAAGATTTATCGCGTATTCACGCGTCGTTTTTTTCAATGAATGGTTTAATTAGTATTACTCTTTTTGCTGCAACATGGCTTTCCCTTGCAACGCTTAAATAGTGATGGACTGAAGATGACGCGTATTGCCCTTCTTGTCAGCTTCCTTTTGCTGCCTATGGGATTCATGGAAATCATGGGAATCGCACAGGCAGCTGATACCGTCTCTTCTGGCATACATAAGGACGATAATTCAACTCTTCCTGCAGGAGTGATTGACCCCCAGCTGCTCTCAGTGGGATACTCGGGTAAGGAAAAACTCGTCTACGATATTTCCTGGACCGGTGGTATAAAGATAGGCGAATTACATCTGGAAATTAATGAGCTGTCTGATATTGAGAATGGATTTGAAATCAGAGCACTTGTAACAACGAAAAACGGCGCTGTAAATCTCATTTATCCAGTTGAAGACCTACATGTAACAAAAGTTAGTGGAACAAAAAGATTGCCATACCATTATGAAGTGTGGCAGAAAGAGGGGTATAGGTACAGGGCTCACCGTGTGTTTGAGTATGACCAGGACAAAGGACATATCAGATATACGAAGAATGATAAGCTGAGGGATGAGTATCAGATCGACGGGGAAACTAACAATGAATTCTCTGCTTTTTTTAATAGCCGTTTGATGGCTTTTGATATTGGTAAGCGGTTTGTTGTACCGACGTTTGCAGATAAAAGAAGAGAAGAAGTTGTTGTACACGCCGTTGCGCAAAAAAAATTCAATAAGACGCTTCTTGGACCAGTGACAACTGTAGAAATCATGCCGATTATGACATTTAAAGGCTTGTATGAAAAAGAAGGTGATACTGTGATCTGGTATACCAATGATGAATGCAGGGTACCGGTTCGAATCAACTCCAAGATTGTCATAGGTTCACTCACCGCCGATCTCGCTGCATACGATAACCCTGCTTGCAAACGCTATCCAACTGTAAAAAAATAGATTTCACTTGTTTTCCTTTTGTGTACGAATAATCCTATACCCCATAAATAAGATTCTAAATAATATATCCCAGTCTATAAAACGTATTTGAAATACAAGGAGTAAAAACAAATGGTAACACCTTTAACGAGCACTGACTTCCCTGCGCTGATTCTGAAGCACAAAGGAAAGGTGCGTGATATGTACGAAATCCCAGGTCACCCCGATAAACTCCTCATGGTCGCAACAGATCGGATTTCTGCATATGATGTGATTATGGAGGACGCTATCCCGGGGAAAGGAGCAGTCTTAACAGAGCTTTCCCTTTTCTGGTTTAATCTCTTGGGAGATATTGTTGAAAATCATCTGATTTCTGCTGATGTTGATCAATATCCAGAAGAATGTCAAGCGTATGCCGAGCAATTAAAAGGGCGATCGATGTTGGTAAAGAAGACCAAACCGCTCTCTATAGAATGTATAGTTCGAGGGTATATATCCGGATCTTTTTGGAGTTCCTATAAACAAAACCCTGTTGTTTGCGGTTTTAAGTTGCCTGAGGGAATGAAGGAGTCCGACAAATTCCCGGAACCGCTCTTTACGCCTTCAACTAAAGCTGAACTTGGGGATCATGATGAGAATATCTCTTTACAGCAAATGAAGCATATTGTTGGCGCAGGAAGAGCTGACGAGATAGCTCAGACCTGCATTGCTCTGTACAAAAAAGCCTCTGATTATGCTCTCTCCAAAGGTATTATTATAGCTGATACTAAATTTGAAATGGGTGAGGTAGACGGTAGACTTATTTTGATTGATGAGGTATTGACACCCGATTCGTCACGTTTCTGGCCTGTTGATCGATACGAGCCCGGGAAGTCTCAACCGAGTTTTGATAAGCAGTTTCTTAGGGACTATCTTTCTGGTTTAAGCTGGGATAAAACACCACCTCCGCCTCCTTTGCCTGAAAATATCATCGAGAAAACCAGACTGAGATATGAAGAGGCTGTGCAAAAGATTACCGGTAACAAAAAATTATAAGCTTTTCCGGGAAAGGTACTGAACCTCAAAAAAAAATTCAACCAGCCAGCTGCTCTTTTACAAACAAATGGCTGGTTGAGCTTTAGGGCTGTTGATACAATTGCGTAAAACGGCATCAAGGGACTGGTCTGAAAATTTATAACCGGACTCCAGTAAGACCTTCGGGGTTACACGAGTACTGCTCAACAGCACTTCATCGGCCAACTGGCCAAAAAGAAGTTTCACCATAACGCCCGGAATTCTGACGGGAGTTAAGCGACCGAGAGATTTGCCCAAGGCTCTCGTTAATTCTCTGTTGGTCGTCTGAATAGGGGAGACGATATTAACGGGTCCCTTGATATGATCGTTGTTAATTATAAATTCTACTATTTGAGAAAGATCTCTGCTGCTTATCCAGCTGATGTGCTGATTTCCACGTCCAATTATACCTCCTAATCGTGACCGATAGAGAGGAATCATTTTTTGCAGTGCACCGCCCCTGGGGCTGAGAATCATTCCAAAACGAAGGTTAACAACCCGTACGCCCAGCGTGGTTAAGCGATGTGTCTCCTGTTCCCATTGATGACAGACATCTGCTAAAAATCCATTACCTAATGTGCTGTCCTCATTTAAAATTTCATCTCCTCTGTTGCCGTAATAGCCCGTCGCGGAAGCACACATAAAGGTATTTGGTTTCTCTCTAAGCGTATAGATATAGTCGACCAGCCTCCGTGTTCCTTCAACCCTGCTCAGCAGTATTTGTCTCTTCCGCTTTGGTGTCCAACGTGCATGAGTCACATTTGCTCCTGCAAGATGAATGATATTTTGAAAACTCCTGTCAGTTCTTTTAGAAAGCATGTCAGTTGCCCAGAAATTATGAGAATTACCTCCATAATTTCTTTTAAGACATTCAATCGAGTGACCTTTTTTGAAAAGATATTCAATGAGTGCACTCCCAACTAATCCGGAGCTTCCTGTAATCATTGTTTTCATTGAGTAGAGTCCTTTGCCTGTAATTTGTGTTGTTTCTGTGCGGGAAGACGATAATCAATCATCATTTGCGGAACAAAAGTTACCAAAGAAATTCATATATGTGATGGGAGTTGCTCTACGATTGCTTCACAAACCTGATCCTGGGTCAGGTTTGAACACTTCACAGTAATGTCGCCAAATTTTTCATACAGAACTAAACGTTCTTCAAAGAGATCCTGAAAGCTTTGATCCGGTCTTTTAGCCAAGCCCCTTGTTTCGTAATTATGTATGCGTTTTTTTAAAGCTGGGAGATCAGCATGCAGAAAAACAATAATACCTTCTTTTTTAAGATGCTTCATCGCAGCTTCACTGTAGGCTGCACTACCTCCTGTTGCTATAATATGATTTCGGCATCGTATGCTCAAAAGCACATTTTGCTCCACTTCACGGAGTGCCATATGCCCATCTTTATCAACGATATCCTGTAAGCTGCGTTTTGCGATATTCTGGAGCAGAATGTCGGTATCCAGATATCTCTTAGCAAGCATTTTAGCGAGGATTACGCCGACTGTGCTTTTTCCGGAACCGGGCATTCCTATTAATACAATATTAGACTTTTTTATCATCATGTTCTCCGGGTGGTGCCTTATTTATTATCAAAGAGTGAAACAGTATTAGGTCTAACATGAACGGTTTTGGTTTATATATCTACTGCTCTGTTTTTTTAAGAGAAAAAAACAGAGCAGTAGATATTATTTTTTCAATAGTGTACTCAAAATCAGAATTTTGATATAGTAATTGTGCTAGACTTTGTTTTGTACATTAATAAATATATTTCTATCCAATCGGTGAGATAAAGTATGGAGTTTTTCACAAGCGTCAAAGAATGGTTTGCTTCTACAAATATACAAGAGCAAATCAGGGATGTTGATTTCGCTGGATTGTTTAGCAATCCATGGTTTATTGTTCCTTTTGCTTCTATGGTTGTCTATTTGCTTTATAAGCAAAATTGGAAAGATGTCATTATTATAGCAATTTTTGTCGGAGTCTGGTGGGTATCTGGAACGAACTACATGAACTCACTTCTTGTGGATGGTGAGATACAAATTAACAAAATACTACCGGTAATTTTTGGTGGAGCTGCTGTTTTAGGTTTTGTCATCTATCTCTTTTTTGGCAGATCCGATTAATCAGGATTTTTTATGCAGTTTCGAAATGGTGTCTTTATTATAACAGAGGATGATCAATGTCCTTTGTACAATGTGCGTGAAGAACTGAATGTCAGCGAAGGATGTGTAACCTTGCCTGCAGGCAAACCGACTTGCCTTACCCTTGCAAAAGAACTAATTTCTATAGCATCTGCGGATAGCAGTTATGAAAAATTTTCGCATGGTGCAAATCAAAAAGTTAAATTTGAATGTGGCGGATGCACGGGGCTTATTCGTTTTGAGTATAAAAAGGTTAAAGGTTTCGCAACGTTGCAGATGAAATTGCTGGCCGCAGCAGAGCGCCGCGAAAAGATAAAAGGGACCAGCAATTCGGCAGGGCTTTTGCGTTCCGTTGAGATATTTTCAACCCTTTCATCGGAGGATCTGCTGGATCTTGCCACTTTGCTTGAATTAAGCGAGATTCCCTGGCAGTTTCCTATAACTCAAAAGGGTGACCCAGGGGACAGACTTTTTATTCTTTTATCAGGCAAAGCGGAGGTTATTGATGACAATGGCGTGGCTCTTGCTGAATTGAAAAAAGGTGAAGTCTTCGGAGAAATGAGCCTATTGACCGGTGACCGGGTTTCTACAACTATTATGACGATTGAGCCTTGTCAGGTTGCCATAATGAACCAAAAAAACTTCCGCCATGTTCTTAACCGTTTTCCCGCGCTCCAAGTTTTCTTCTATAAGTTGCTTGTGAGCAGAATTACCAAAATGAATATGCAGCGAGCGGAGGAATTGTCATCCGGCATGGTTGGCCAACTGTCTGATATTGCTCCCGTAGAACTTTGTCAAATGATCAATTCCAATCAGAAAACAGGTAGGCTCAAAATTGAATTTAAGGATAGGCGGGCCGTCATTAAATTTAATGAAGGCGAGCTTGTCGATGCCGAACTTGACTCATTATCCGGTAAGGATGCTTTCTACAAAATTCTATCAATTGACAATGGCCGATTTAAGTTCACTCAGGGCCTGAATGATAAAGAAAAATCTCTGGATGTTTTAGGTGGTTTCATGGGTATCCTTATGGAAGGGATGAAGCGTCTTGACGATTCGCATCAATGATAAAGCAGAAAAATTGATTGATTTTGTTGAAAGGCAAACGCAATGAACAGAAGACAGCTCAAAAAAGATGTCTTAACTCTTCTGGAAAAAGCCAGCACAGAAGAACTCCCCCAAAAGCTAAATAATTATCAGAATCATCGTCTGATAAATCCCCTTTTTATCGCTCTTTGCAACCCGGTAGAGAAGGTGCGATGGCATGCTGTTGTGAGCTTTGGATGGCTTGTTCCGATCATTGCAGAAAAAGATTTGGAGGCCGGCAGGATCATTATGCGGCGTTTTCTCTGGTCACTCAATGATGAATCAGGTGGAATAGGCTGGGGCTGTCCTGAAGCTATGGCTGAAATAATGTGTCATAGTTCATCTCTTCGCAGAGAATATCTCCATATGCTTATCTCCTATATGCGGGAAGATGGGGAGAATTTGTTTGAAGACGGCAACTATCTTGAGCTGCCGATGTTGCAGCGAGGGCTTCTTTGGGGTATAGGCAGACTCTGTCAGGATCATCGGCAGGAAATGATTGAACAGCGAATAGTCGATGACATACGTGCATACCTCAAGTCATCTGACCCATATGTGATTGGCTTAGCAATCTGGTGTCTTGGTCTGATTGGCGACAAGGCTGGACTAAAGCAAAACCGGTCTTTACATAGCGATAATGAAATACTGCATCTTTTTATAAACAAAGAGTTCCATTACATATCGGTTGCAGAGCTTTTTCAGCGTGCTTTCCGAATGGCTTCGGAAAAACAATTGAAAAATTGACAATATAACTTTTTGAAGTTTGAAGCGGAACGCTCAAACTGATATCTCACTATTCATATTATAAAATCCCCATCGGCATGGGTGGTACCCGGTTACCACCGAGTGTAAAACCACCATCCATTCTCAGACATGCACCGGTAATGTAAGTAGCCTCCACGGCTAAGAAATAAGCGGCGTCAGCAACTTCTTGTGGAAAACCCGTACGCTCAAGGAGGATTTCATCTTCTACAGATAGCTTCTCCCGATCGGAGAGGCTGGTCCAGCCTCGAGTTCCTTCGCCGTGGCGGTTTTGGATGAGACCGAGCATCAACTCATTGACCCGAATAAAAGGTGCCGCTTCTCGAGCCCAGGTTTCAGTGAATACCTGGATAGCTTTGTTTGCTGCACTATAACCGTCGTTAAAAAACATACCTGCCGGGCCGCTTCGTCCTGTAATCCCTGCGATCGAAGATATATTTACAACTGCACCTCCGGTTCTTTTGGCCATGAGAGGAAACAAATGATGAAAGAGCAGCCATTTGGCCTTTACAGTCGTGTCAAACTCAACGTCCCACTGGTCCTTGTTATGCGGAAGGTCATAGCTGCCGTGGACCACAGGCATCCCTCCACGCTCTATGTTATTGATGAGAAAATCAAGTGATTGTGTCTGGATGTTGATGAATTCCCTGAGGTCCACTACCTGTTCTTTCTTCCGCAGATCTGCAGGAAAGGTAAAAAACTTAAAACCTGCCTCGGTAAACTCTTCCTCCATTTCTGAGATCGACTCAGGCCAATCATAAACAGGGAGTATCAGAGTTGCACCATGGCTTGCAAATTTGCGGGCGATAGCGCGCCCTACAGGGCGTGAAGCCCCTGGGACAAGAACAGTCTTTTCACGTAATCGCTTCATTCAAAAATTAAAAGATATAGTTGAGGAATGGTTGTCGGGGTTCTGCAATAAGTCTGTCCTCATCTGGTTGACGTATTGATTCGAACATAGCAAGAATGTCATCATCCATATACAGTTTATGATCATTCGTTGCCAGAATATTGTGGTTTGTGGGATTTATAAGACGGGCGGAAATATACAGTATCCGGTTAATCCTGGAAATTGTTCCGACAAGTATTGCTTGTGCCTGTTGCCCGGTATCAAGTAGAGACAAATCCCGCGATAATATCGTCTCTCCTGATTTTTGTTCTATATTAAGGGTGTTGGAAAGCTTAATTTCTCTAACGGTATAGCCGAGCTGGACAAATCTTGAAGCAATATGTTCCTGAAGAATACGACCTAACTGTGAGGTCTCTTCCAGATTGTTATTGTCAACAAAGGTAGTAATCAGGACAGGCATATCCGGATGGTGCAGTATAAGAGGCGGCATGGTATTCTCTGCCAACTGATCCGCAATAGTATAAGAAAATTGTATTAAGTTTGTTTTAATTCCGAGAGTGCTCTCGAACCTGGTGCCATTAAATGATGTACATCCGGTCTGTGACATAAGAAGCATGAAAATAACAAGGGAAATGACAGGAAACGATATTAAGAACACGAAAGATTGAAATTTTGTTATGCCTTGTTTCATGAAGTCACTTCCCTGAGCGTCTTTGTTTTAAAAGAAGACCCTGTGCCGGTTTTTAATTCTGGGTTTTCAAATTTCACAGGCGGCGACAGTGCTTCGATTGTCTGGATGTGTTGTTTACCACTTGAAAGCTTGATGGTTTCCGTTCGTGGTACTGTCTCTTGGTAATGATAAAAATCTTTTTCGTTGATATAGTAGATATCAGAAGCCCTGAAGAGATATTGATCACGAGTTATCATTGAGGTTGTTATAATCACTTCATAATTTCCGTTGGTTACCAGGCTGGTATTTGCAATATCAGCAGCAATTCCCGAAGCCAGGAGTATAAGATCAGTGGGAGCGTTGCGAAGGACAACTACAGCTGTGGATAAAGCAGTAAGAAGACCGGGCTGCAAACTTCTAACACGATCGGTGTTGTGCCGGACAATCTGGACTTTGTAATTAATTTCTATAGCTTCATCGTCTAGACGATTTTTAGTTGGTACGCCATATCCAAAAAGACTGGTTATCAGTAAATCGCGAAATGCTTCATTGAAGCTACTTGTTTCATTTGGTTCACAGGAGTTAGTGTCATCACCACAGGTTTCCTTGACAAATACAGCTCTATCGAGATTTCCTGATAAAATCAGTTCATTGTTAATCCTGTTGGCCAGATCCGCCGCTAGTACTTCCCAATGTGAAGAAGCCTGCATCTTTTTCTGCTGGGAATAAGGATAAGTGATGGGCTCCGGAATCCTGCTGCTACAGCTGCAAATAAGAAAAAGTGTTAGAATATAGATTGGCAAGCGGATTGAGGGTAAATGCATTGAGATTCTCCAAGGTGCTTCCTGCTCCTCAGATAAGCTCTAAGCTCAGAGGGCATAACGAAAGTCATTCCTTTTCTAAGGATTGATAGTGTAACTTTGTAATGACTTTATCGGACCGATAAAGAAAAAGTAAAGGATAATCTGCGAAGCAGGCGTCATAAAGAGAATGTGCTCAATTCAACATTTTTATGGTACCAATAACCTTTTGAATACTCATGCCGGCTATCTTGATCTTTCATGGAAGAGATACTTATACTATAAAGATAAACAATTTCTTGCTGCATGAGGTAATTGGGAACTTTGAAATCCAATCCCCCTGGTAAAAATATCCTCCTTGATATCGGTTAATAATAATGTCCATTGATCTTCACACACATTCAACAACCTCTGACGGAACCATGAGTCCCGCAGAATTGGTTAAATATGCACACAAAAAGGGCTTGTCTGCTATTGCAATTACAGATCATGATACAATCGACGGAATTGAAGAAGCTGCTATTGCAGGGAAAAATCTAGGTATAGAGGTCGTTCCCGGTGTTGAATTAAGTGTGAAATGCTCCAACCTGAATGTCCATTTACTTGGGTATTTTTTCGATTGTCATAACAAGGAACTGGATTTTGCCTTGGGGCAATTACAGGAAGGCAGGATTGAAAGAAATAAAAAGATAATCTTAAAGCTCAATAGGCTTGGGTTCACGTTTCAATTCAGTGAACTAAAACAGTCTGCAGGTCCAGGGCAGAATGGAAGACCGCATATTGCCAGGCTAATGGTAGAAAAGAAAATTGTTAGCACTATGGATGAAGCCTTTGAGAAATATCTTGGTCAACATGGATTGGCATATGCGTCGAGATTTTCTTATGAAATTAAAGAGGCAATTTCCATCATTAAAAATGCAGGGGGAGTGGCCGTGCTCGCACATCCTTACCTTCTTGAAAAATCAGTGGAAAATTTTCCCTTATTTTTGCATCAATTAAGTGAAATGGGTTTAGATGGGATTGAAGTATATTATCCAAATCATTCCCGCCAATTTAAAAAACATCTTATAACTCTGGCTGAGAAATTCTCATTGCTGGTGACAGGTGGAAGTGATTATCATGGCAGTATAAGACCCGGAACAACACTTGCCGGTGGAAAAAATGTATCGGTTCCGTCGCAAATTCTCGACCAGATGAAAGAGCGAGTTGCGAAGAATCGTAATATCACCTGTAAAATAAATAGCTATTGAAAGGAAAAATATGACGATGTATTCGATCCTTGTAGTAGACGATGAGCCGAATTATCTCATTGTATTATCGGAACTTTTGAAGGACGAAGGTTTTGAGGTTTTTACTGCCTCTGATGGAGTTCAGGGGTTAAAGATAGTAGAAGATGTAGATCTGGATATTGTTGTTACCGATATGCAGATGCCGGGAATGAATGGGCTTGAGTTTTTATCCTTAATAAAAGAGAGGAATCCCGATCTTCCCGTGATAGTCATAACTGCTTTTGCAGAAATTGATAAGGCCGTAACTGCTATGCAGGCCGGTGCATATAATTATTTAGCCAAGCCTTTTTCCAATGATGAGTTGATTATTACCCTTAAAAAAGGGGCGCAGCATTATTCCCTGGTCCGTGAAAACACACGTCTAAGAGATGAGATCAAAGGGAAAAGTGGATATGGCGGCATGGTCGGGAAGAATCCGAAAATGTTACAGGTGTATCAGTTGATTGAAAAGGTTTCCCCAACCCACGCCTCGGTTCTGATTACCGGTGAAAGCGGGACCGGTAAGGAGCTGGTAGCTAAAGCAATCCATATTAACAGTCCCAGAGAGTCCCAACCTTTCATCGCAGTGAATTGTGCTGCTCTTTCTGATAATTTACTTGAGAGTGAACTCTTTGGTCATGAGAAGGGCGCCTTCACAGGGGCGGTTTCTATGCGCAAGGGCCGCTTTGAACTGGCTGATCAAGGAACAATATTTCTTGATGAAGTCGGAGAAATTCCTCTTGCCCTGCAATCAAAACTGCTGAGAGTACTCCAGGAAAAAACCTTTGAGCGAGTCGGAGGTGGTAAAACGATTGAAGTCGATGTTCGTATCATAAGTGCGTCTAATAAGGATTTGCGCGAAGAGGTTGCCGGAGGACGTTTCAGGGAGGATCTTTTTTATCGACTCAATGTTATCCCCGTTAATCTTCCCGCGCTTAGGGAGCGGATGGATGACATGCGGTTACTGGCTGAATTTTTTGTCGATAAATACAAAAAGGAATTGGAAAAGCCGGATTTGACAATTTCAGCAGATGCTTTGAAATTGCTTATGAAACTGCCGTGGGAAGGAAATATTCGCGAGCTTGAGAATACCATAGAGAGGGCGGCTATTCTTTGTTCCAACGATATTATTGAGGCAGAGGATGTACAACCCGATACCTTGTACAATGAAACAAAACCTGTATGGGGCCCTGATGTAGATTTACGGCAGATAATTCCAGAAGACGCTGGACTCAATGATGTATTATATGCGATCGAGAAAAAAATGCTCACCCAGGCACTGTCGGATACAGATTATGTACAGGCGAGAGCAGCCGAGAATCTTGGAATAACTAAAAGCCTCCTCCAGTACAAGATGAAGAAATACCAGATTAAAAAGAAAAAGTGAGGACTATGAGTGTCCTGCCAAGCCTCATCTACTGTGTCTTGTCTGGCTTTTCGCCGGAAACACCCCAGTGTAATTTATTGCGCAGGATGGTGAAGTAATCACGGGCGGACGATACAATAAGTTGAAGAGATTGTTCCGCAGTCTCCAGCTCCAGTTCATCTCCATCCTTCATTTCCCAGAAGGCTTGTCCATCGATTATAATTTGGGCTCTTTCATTGTGATTCACGGCATCAAACCGAGTTACAATCTTTTTTTCAGCAGGGAGAATTATAGGCCTGCTGCTCAGCATGAAGGGGCAGATCGGCGTAACTGTTATGGTTGCCAGCCCCGGATAGACCAGAGGGCCGCCCGCGGAAAGATTATATGCGGTTGATCCGGTTGGTGATGAAAAAACCAAGCCGTCCGCCTTGTAGGTGGTAATGTATTCTTCATCGGCTTTCGTCGAGAGCCGGAGTAACCGGTCAAGAACATTTTTCGAGATAACTACGTCATTGAGAGCATAACGATATTCAGTCTTCTGTCCAGTAGACGAAACATGGCGTGCTTTTAGCATAAGCCGATTCTCAATGGTCACTTTACCTGCCAGGATATAATCCAGTGCATGGAAGGTTTCGTCTTCAGTGAGCTCAGTCAGAAAACCAAGGTTCCCAAGATTTATTCCCAGTACTGGAATAGCGTAACGCGCGGCCTGTTCGGCGATATGCAGCAAGGTGCCGTCACCACCAAGAACAATGATCAAATCCAGATCCGGATTGATTTCGTTCATGAGCACATCGATATTGCGTTGCTGCAGCCACTTCAGAAGTATTGCTGCATATCGATTTGCTCGATCATCATCTTTCTTGGTAATAATACCGGTTTTTCTGACTTTGATGCTTGTTTCTATCCGAAAAGGAGTCGAATTATATGTCATTGAACTTCGCCTAATTGTTTCGACCGTATTACAGCAGATTCAACGATGTCCATAATGATGCCATGGAAACCTACTTTTTCAAGAACATGCAGAGCAGTAATGGCTGTTCCTCCGGGGGAAGTCACCTTGCCTCGCAGAGCAGCAGGATGTTCGCCGGTTTCCCTAAGGAGTTTTATCGATCCTGAAATGGTCTGCAGTGCCAGCTTTTCTGAAACTATACGTGTGAGACCGGACTTAACTCCAGCATCAATAAGCGCTTCAACAAAAGAAAAAACATAGGCAGGCCCTGATCCGCTCAGACCGGTAACAGCATCAAGATGTACTTCATCAAGAATAACAACTTCACCTACAGCAAGAAATATTTCCTCAGCCGATCTTAATTCTTCATCGCTGACATTGGTGTTTCTGCTGAGCGCGGATGCTCCCTCCAGAACCAATGCCGGTGTATTGGGCATGACTCTTATAATTTTTGTTTCACTCCTGCCGATCATCCTGGTGTAAAAAGAAATGGGAAGACCCGCAGCAATGCTTATTATAATATGTTGTAATTGTATTCGTTCTCTGCAATCTTCAAGGAGAGCCTTCATGGTCTGCGGTTTGACGGCAAGAATAACAATCCGGCAATTTTCAAAGATCGGTACATTGCTATGATATGTTTTAATGGAATAAGTCTTTTCCAGATGTTCACGACGAAGATCATTTGGTTCGGCTACGAGGATATCCCTTTGTTGGTGGAGACCGGAGGCTATAATCCCTTTAATTAAGGCTTCTGCCATTTGTCCGCCACCAATAAAACCAATTTGTTGTTTCATTATTTTCCTGAGTAATGTTTTTGTCTGTAAGGATGAATAATTATTTGTATGCAATCATAATCCGTTTCAGGTAAATATCAAATTCGATTGATTTATTCAATCACATATATGGAATCATATTTTAAGAGCCACAGAGATTGTCTTTAATCTTGTGTCGGTACAAAAGAATACTATGAGAGGAAGTAATGATAAATAAAGACCTATTGGAAATCTTGGCCTGCCCTCAATGTAAAGGACCTGTTAAACTAAAAGATGAGGATGGACTCGTCTGTGAAAAGTGTATGCTTTTATATGAGATAAGAGATGATATTCCTATTATGCTTATAGACAAGGCCAAAGTAATCGAATAATCAATTTAATTTCAGACATTACAATGCTATCCCATAACATTGAACGCGAACCTGAAGCGGAGGGAAAATATGTTCATAGCCGAAAATGCTCATCAGTTATTTGAACGTTTCACTGTAAAAGGGGACCATTCTCGGAGTGATTATTTTGGTTTGATAAAAGAACTCGTGGAGAAAAAGCAAAGTGAAGGCGCCGACTGGCAACAAGCCCTTGATTCAGCATATCAACTGGTTCTGCAGGAAATTCAGGAAAACAATGATTCCCCAACACAGTCGATAGCTTTTGGAACTTCGGGATGGCGGGGAAAGCTCGGAAAAGATGTTTTTTGCCATTCTGTTGCACTCGTGACTACGGCAATTGTTCAAATGTATGCAGCTGTTGATAGCGAACCCGAGCTTGCTTCTCTGCTTGGCGTGAAAAGCCTGACGGAAGCAAAAAGCCGCGGATGTGTCCTTGGCTTTGACAATAGGTTTGCCGGAGAAATCCTGGCAACTCAAGTCGCTTCGGTTCTCGCGGAAGCTGGTTTTACAGTGCATTTCACCGGGGAGTCCACTACAGGTGTCCTTTCTGCTGCGGTACTGGAACTTCAGGCTGCTTTTTCAGTGAATCTCACTCCGTCCCATAATCCATTGGAATATGGAGGATATAAATTTAATGCGGCGGATGCCGGACCCGCAGCATCTCAGGTGACAGAGAGGATCACCACCAATGCAGGCAAGCTTGGTGAAATGAATTTTACCCACAAAACATGTCCTTCAATGAAGGATATTGAAACTCGTGACAAAATAATTTTTTTTAATTCGCTTGATAGCTGGAAAAATCTTGTCAAAAAGAATCGGCAATCGCATGGACTTGATTTGGAGGCCACGGTTGCCGCATTCCTCGATCGCCAGGATGTGGTTGTCGCTGTTGACTGTGTGCATGGTGCCAGCCGTTTGCATATTCGTGAACTTTTCAATGCATCTTCAAGTCCCCGGCTAATATTGCTGCGGGATAATGCAGATGTTACTTTTGGAGGAGTTGCGCCTGAACCATCGACGGCTAATATGCAAGAGATCGTAAAGGTTCTTGCTGAAAGAAAGGAACCACTTAAGCTGGGCGCAATAATAGATCCGGATGGTGACAGAATACGTTTTACAGATGGAAATACAGAAATAAGTATGAACCAGTTCGGCGCCATGGCTTATCATTTCCTTCATGAACATAAAAACAGGAAAGGAATGGTAGCCAAGACTGTAGCTACCTCGAATCTGGCGAACAGTCTTGCAGAGAATTTTAAAGAAGAATTATTTGAACCTAGTGTAGGTTTTAAAAATTTTAAACCTGTAATCGGCAAAGCTCTGGTCTATTTTGAAGAGTCTGACGGGATCTCGATAATTGGCCATACTCCTGAAAAAGATGCATATATAGGTCTGCTCATAGCTTTAGAGATGATGCTGTTGACCAATATGAATCTTGGTGATTATCTGCGGGAAATTGAAAGCGTCTTCGGTGCCTATTATCCGGATCGTGATGGAGTTGAAGTCAACGTCAAAGGTGAAGAACTGCAGTCATTACTCGCTGGGCTTGAAAAATACTGCGAAAAGAGCACAGTCGATATTGGTGGAACACCCCGATATATCAAGAAAGTAATCACAATTGACGGTCGAAAAATGGTGTTTGAAGATGGTTCATGGATAATGGTACGTGCCTCCGGTACGGAACCTAAAGTTCGTTTTTATGTCGAATCGAGGACGCCAACAGGTACAGCGGAGCTTGTTGAAGCCGCTAAAGGTATGTTGTCTGAAATTGGTATTTTGTGATCCCTGCAGGATATTGTTTTATTGAACAAAACTATATACAGGCGCTCTGGTAACCTGGTTGCCTTTTGTGGTTCAGGTATTATTGTCAGCTTGTAACCAATAAATATTTATTATCATAATTAATTCAGGAGTTGAGTATGTGGGAATATACTGACAAGGTGCAGCAACATTTTCTGAATCCTCAGAATGTCGGAGAAGTCGAGAATCCAAACGGCACTGGCGATGTCGGCTCACTGGCTTGCGGGGATGCATTAAAATTGACGCTTAAAATAAATAGTGATGACATTATAACCGAGGCGAAATTCAAAACATTCGGCTGTGCCAGTGCCATAGCATCTTCGTCGGTCTTAACCGAAATGATTGTTGGGATGTCAGTTGAAGAGGCAGCTAAAGTTACCAATGAAGATATTGCCAATGCACTGGGGGGACTGCCCAAGGAAAAAATGCATTGTTCGGTAATGGGGCGTGAAGCACTGGAAGCTGCAATAGCTGATTATCGCGGACTTATCTTACCAATGGCGGAAGGAGAAATTGTCTGCGAGTGTTTTGGAGTAACCGATTTAGAAGTAATCAGAGCTATAAAAGATTCCAGCCTTCGTTCTGTTGAGGAAATCACTAATTTTACCAAGGCGGGAGGAGGATGTGGTAAATGCGAGGATAAGCTAAGAGAGATCCTGCAAAATACCGTTAGCGATAAAGCCGATATACCAATTGCAAAAGTTAAACCTAAGAGAATGACTTCGTTGCAGAAGATTAAGAAAATTGAAGAAGTTCTTGAACGGGAAATAAGACCAGGCCTTCGAAAAGACGGCGGTGATATTGAGCTAGTCGACGTAGATGGCGATTTTGTTATAGTATCGCTGCGTGGAGCATGTAAAAGCTGTCTTAAATCTCAAACCACGATCAAAGAATATGTAGAAAAGAAATTACGCGAACTCGTTTTGGAGAGCTTAATTGTGGAGGAAGAGAATTAATGACCACTGCAAATGAAAAAGTTGTCTATATGGACAACAATGCTACTACACAGGTTGCTCCTGAAGTTGTCGAGGCAATGATGCCCTATTTGACAGACGCATACGGAAATCCTTCAAGTATGCATACTTTCGGCGGGGAGATTGGAAATGCTGTCAAAACAGCACGGCAAAAAGTCGCAGCATTACTCGGCGCAGAACCTGAGGAAATAACTTTTACAAGTTGTGGAACAGAGAGTGATTCAACGGCAATTCTTTCTGCTCTCAGAACTTATCCGGAAAAAAGGCATGTAATTACCACGAGAGTGGAGCATCCTGCTGTAAAAAGTCTCTGTGACAATCTCGAAACTGTTACCGGTCACAAATATAAGGTCACTCGCTTAAAAGTTGACTCGGATGGAATGCTCGATATGGCCGAATACGAGGCCGCCTTGAGCGATGATACTGCTATTGTTAGCGTGATGTGGGCAAACAATGAAACGGGTGTAATTTTTCCAGTAGAAGAAATGGCCCGTATGGCGAGATTAAGAGGGATTTTATTTCATACGGATGCCGTCCAGGCGGTTGGCAAATTAAATATAAACTTGAAAGAACTGGATATTGATTTCTTATCAATTTCCGGTCATAAACTCCATGCACCAAAAGGAGTTGGCGTTCTGTATATAAAGCGTGGAACTGTCTTTGTTCCTTTTTTAACCGGAGGCCATCAGGAGGCCGGTCGAAGAGGTGGCACCGAAAATGTTGCTTCAATTGTCGCGCTTGGCCGTGCATGTGAGCTCGCAGGTGAAAAGATGGATGACGAGAATGGCCGGGTTCGAATGCTTCGTGACAAACTGGAGCAAGGTCTGCTTTCTAGGGTTCCGAAATCCATGCTCAATGGACACAAGACAAACCGTTTACCAAATACGGCAAATATCAGTTTCGAATATGTTGAAGGTGAGGCAATTCTTCTTCATATGAATCGACACAGGATTTGTGCTTCGTCCGGGTCTGCCTGTACTTCCGGTTCCCTTGAACCCTCGCATGTTCTTAGGGCAATGGGAGTACCCTTTACTGCGGCACATGGCTCGATTCGCTTCTCGCTCAGTGTGTATAATACTGAAGAAGAGATTGATTTCGTAGTGGAAAAAATGCCGGCGATTATTGAATCACTAAGAAATATGTCTCCTTTCTGGAAAGGTTAAAACCAATGAAAGTTATAGAGCCTTCTTTTGAGATTCAGGAATATTTCGATACGTTGCTTATTGCTGTCCGACTGGAAGAATGCGGTCGGGTGTGTTATAAAAGCGAGGATGCTATCGCTGAAGATTCTGCGATTCCTTTTGTGACACGAATAGCAACGCGTGGACATGGCTCAGTCTTTGAAATGGCAGTAGTTTCATTTTCGATTATCTGCCATCCTGATCACGTCCTGGAACTCCTTTCCTGTCAACCCAAATTTTTGGTGGTAGACAGGATTGATAAGGGCATGGTGGTGACCGGATCTATCCGTGCCTTTAGAGATCTCTATAAAAGCCATTATCACAATCAACTTGTCAACGATCTGGTTTGTGTTCTTGCGGCGAAAGAGCCGTACCTTTTAGAGGATATCTTCAATCCGGATAAAGCCTTAGAGCAGGATCCCCAGGTCAGTGTCAAAAAACTCTCTCTTTTGGATGTAGATAGTCTTCCTGAAAATCTTCGTCTGCGCCATAGATTTGTCAGTGTCAGATTTATCGTGAGTAGGGCAGTGAGTCATGAGCTAGTCAGACACAGACTCTGCTCTTTTTTACAGGAAAGTCAACGTTATTGCAGGTATAATCAGGATAGATTTGACAATCAGGTGAGTTTTATAAAACCGGTATTTTATTCTAAGGAGACAAGAGAGTATTCTTTGTGGAAAGAGGCAATGGAATTGACTGAAACGCATTATCTCGATCTCCTCGAATCCGCCACTCCACAGGCAGCAAGAACCGTTTTACCCAACTCCTGCAAAACTGAAATAATAGTTTATTGCAACTTGCTTGAGTGGCAGCATATTTTTGAATTACGAACATCTGAGGCGGCAGATCCATCCATGCGGGAAGTGATGATTCCTCTGCAAATGGAAATGAAAAAGAAGTTTCCGGTTATCTCAAAATAAGTGATTCTAAAAAAAGATTTCCAAAAAATTCTTCTTACTTATAGAATGGTTTTAAGTAAGAAGAATTTTTTTTGCACTATTCTTTCTCTTCGGAAAGAATTTCTTCTTAGTAAGTTGTTTATGAGTTTAAATTTAAGCGTGAATGCAGGTGAACTGTAGCAGATCACAACTTCTCTTTTTTAATGGTTAATGGTTACTGGTTATGGCAAGACAAAGTACTGTAGCACAACGCAGATCTTCAATGAAGCAAACCGTCAAGGATCAGTCCGGTGCAGGAAAAATTAAGATCGGCGAACTGTTAAGTAAGGCAGGGTATATTACTCCAAGCCAGTTGGAAACTGCCAAGAAGATACTGCAGAAAAAAGGAGGACGGCTTAGCACTATTTTACGGCAATTGGAATATATTGACGAAAATACTGTTTTAACATTTCTTAGCCGGCAACATAATTATCCGGCAGTAACAATCAGAAATGAACCTCCTTCAAAGGATGCTCTCAAATTGCTGCCATATGATCAGGCAAAAGAATTTATGGCCTTTCCTCTGCGTTTGGCTGGAAATACTCTGCAGATCACCATGACCGAACCATCCAACGCTACAGCAGTTGAGGAGCTGCAGAATCTTGTAAACCGGGAACTGTCCGTTTGTGTCTCAACAGAAAGGGATATCGTTGAAGCCTACCAGAAATATTATGGAATCGGAGAGACTGAAGCAAATTCATTTCTTGGTATACAGGATGAAGTTGAAGAAGAGCTTGATATTACTCAGGTCGATGATTTTGGTTCGATAGTTGCCGAGGCAGCAGATGATTTTGAACTGGAAGCAGACGACATTGATGAAACCGGTGAACAATTTGCTGCATCTGATGCTCCGATTATAAAACTGGTGAACGGTATTCTGATCAAGGCAGTGCAGGATGGGGCTTCTGACATCCATGTGGAACCATACGAAAAGACCATGCAGGTAAGGTACCGTAAGGATGGCTCCCTGTTCAAAACAATGAACCTTCCGCTTACGATCAAAAATGCCTTAGTAGCCAGAATGAAGATCCTTTCGGGACTCGATATTACTGAAAGAAGAATCCCGCAGGATGGCCGTATAAAAATGCGTATGGGCAAAAATCGATCTGTCGATTTTCGAGTTTCCTCTTTGCCCACTCTCTATGGCGAATCCGTCGTTTTGCGTATTTTGGACAAATCTTCGCTCAATGTGGATTTAACCAAGCTGGGTTTTGAGGTTGAGACGTTTGAGACCCTCAAAAGATGTCTCAAACAACCTCAAGGACTGCTTCTTGTTACTGGTCCTACCGGTTCGGGAAAGACAGTAACACTTTATTCGGCACTGAACTCAATGAATAGTGAGGATATCAAAATCCTCACTGCTGAAGATCCGGTTGAGTTCAATTTTAAAGGTATAAATCAGGTCAATGTCCATCATGAAGTAGGAATGACTTTTGCCGCAGCGCTCAAGGCTTTTTTAAGACAGGATCCTGACATAATCATGGTCGGTGAGATCCGGGATATCGGGACTGCGGAAATTGCCATTAAGGCAGCTATGACAGGTCACCTGGTCTTTTCTACGCTGCATACCAATGACAGTCCGGCTACGATCGGTCGTCTCGTGGATATTGGAATTCCGCCATATATGTTGGCTTCTTCCGTGACCATGGTTCTTTCACAGAGATTGGGCCGGAAGCTCTGTACAAAGTGCAAAAAAATTGTCGAATATGAGCCCGAAGAATTAATTAAAGTGGGCTTCAGAGAAGAAGAGATTGATGATCTCGAAATTTACGGTCCAAACGGTTGTCCGGAATGTAATAATCTTGGGTATAAAGGCCGGGTCGGATTTTTTGAACTCATGGAGGTAACCGATGAGGTGGGAAAAGCGATTAGTGCGGAAGTCCCTGAAGACCAGCTAAGAAAAATTGCTGTTCAGGAGGGTATGACACCCCTGCGTGAAGCTGCCCTGCAGAAAGTCAGAGCAGGCGTTACAAGTATCGAGGAGGCATTGCGCCGAACAGTCGCCCATAAGGAAAGTCTTCCTGCATATATGGTAAATCCCGATGAAGAGCAATACGAAGATGGGGATATTATCATCAGGGAAGGTAATAAGGATATAGATTTCTTTAAACTGATCAGGGGAGGTCTCACGGTCATAAAAGGTGGAAAGAAAATAGCTGAACTTACAGAACCAGGGGAATACTTCGGGGAAATGGCATCAATCACCGGAGAACAACGAACAGCTTCAATAATTTCCCAGGGAAGATCGACCGTGAAGCGATTCCCAGGTGATAAGCTTGAGGAGATAATTGAAAAATATCCTGATGTATCCCGCTATCTCTTTAAAACCATGACCAAACGATTACAAAAATCCAACCAGATTATTGTAAAACTCGCCGGCGGAGGTCGCAGACCGCCCCAAGGCCCTCCTCAACCACCTACCAGACAATAGTCGGATGTCTGGTATTTCAATATGAACACTGTAATAAAAAAAGAATTACGTGTAGTAGCTTTGCTTGATGGCAGACCTGGGCATGAAAAACAGACTATGGGGATCATCCAGGCTCTGCAGAGTAGGGTCCCGGTTCAACTTATCAAGATCAATGTCAGTAATTTCACATTATTTGATAAAATAATGCAGACATTTCGTCTTTATTTGCCCATGGGCGGTTTATCACACCCACAGCTCGACAAAGCTGATTTTTTAATTGGTACCGGGAGTCGCACCCATCTTCCTATGTTGCTATATAAAAAGAAATATGCTCTTCCTGCTGTTACCTGCATGACTCCTCCCAAGTATCTGCAGAAACATTTTGATCTCTGTTTTGTCCCGGAACATGATGGGGAAAACGAGGATGGCAACATTATGCTTACCATTGGAGCTCCCAATAGTTCTCAGAATAAAAGAAACCACCGAAAAGAGTGCGGATTGATTCTGTTGGGCGGGGTGGATCCGAAGAGTCATCGTTGGGAGAGTTTTCGGGTGATAAAAATGGTTGAAAAAATAGTAAAAACCGACTCTGAGAAACGCTGGACGATCTCTTCTTCCCCCAGGACCCCGAATGATATAGTGACAATGCTCAAGCAACTTGTCGAAAAATACAATAATATTCAATTTTTTAATTATACAGATACTCCTCGGGGCTGGATAGAAGAGCAATATGATAAAAATAGCGAAGTGTGGGTCACCTCCGATTCAATCTCTATGATCTACGAAGCTATAACTGCCGGATGCAGAGTAGGTGTTTTTCCAATGGAATGGCTCAAAGAAAACAGTAAATTTAAAAGAAACGAAAATATTTTATTTGAAAAAAGATTGGTAACAACCTTTGCGTCCTGGGAGCAAGGAAGTGCACTTCAGGAGAAAATTATAGAACTTAATGAAGCGCAACGATGTGCTAACCGGATCCTACAAATATGGTGGCCCAAAAACCACAATAATTCAGTTGCTATCAAAAATCACAAAAGATAAGCAACACCTAATGAAAAAAATGGTCGATAATAAAACTAAAGCACTGACAGTTATGCAGCTGATTCCTGAGCTTAATAGCGGCGGTGTAGAGCGCGGCACTTTGGAATTGGGGCGTTATCTTGTTAATAATGGTCATAAATCGATTGTAGTTTCAGGTGGTGGTAGACTGGTGGACCAGCTGGAAAAGGACGGAAGTTATCACATTGAAAAGGCAATCGGAGCAAAAAGTCCATTAGCTCTTTTTCATATTTGGCCTTTACGTCAAGCAATGAAGAAAAATCGTGTAGACATTGTGCACCTTCGTTCGAGGCTGCCGGGATGGGTAGGTTATATCGCCCTGAAAACTCTCCGAAAAAAATATCGTCCAATTCTTGTCACTACATTTCATGGTTTTTATTCGGTTAACGGTTATAGCGCCATAATGACTAAAGGTGATGGTGTTATAGCTGTTTCTAAAGGCATTCAGACTCATATAGCTGAAAAATATAATCGTGAAAAAAACGTTCGCCTGATTTTCCGGGGCGTTGATGTGGAATCCTTTGACCAAGGTAAAGTGGATAGTCAAAGAATTGCCGGTCTTTCACGAAAATGGGACATAGATAGTTCAAAATCGGTATTAATGTTGCCTGGAAGACTCACCAGATTGAAAGGGCAGGATTTTTTTCTAAAGAGCCTACTCCTTGTTAAAAACACCAATTACCAGGCAGTGATTGTTGGAGATATCGAAGATAACCCGGGGTATACAGAAGAGTTGAAAAGTTTTATAGCTAAAAACAATCTTGCTGACAAGGTCCGGCTTGTCGGACATTGCGAGGATATGGCCGCTGCATTTTTAATCGCCGATATTGTTTTATCAACAAGTGAGCCTGAAGCCTTCGGTCGTACAACAGTGGAGGCTATGGCAATGGGCAAACCCGTTATCGCGACAGCTCATGGAGGGAGTCTGGAGACCGTGATTCCAGGAGAAACCGGTTGGTTGGTCAAGCCAAATAATGTTGAGGCTATGGCGATTGCAATCGATGAAGCTTTAGCGATGGAGAAAAAACAGCTTAAAAAATTTGGAGAGAATGGTAGGATCCATGTTGCTGCTCACTTCACTGCACAGGCCATGTGCAAACAAACTTTGGATTTTTACTTAGAGTTGCTTGGTATGCAGTAACAGAAATTGTTATTTTAGTGTGAGCAGCGCAGAAAATCTGTTATTCGTTTTTAAAATGTCGTTCGAGAAATTCGCTCTCCTTTGGTGATAAATCAAACTTTTTAACAACTTTTTCGAGAAGTTTCCATCGTTCAACATCAGGATTTTCTCCGACTAATTCAGAAAACTCTTTTATCGCTTTCTGAAGTTTATCCCCAGGAGGATGGATCATCGTTTTTGGCATGTGCTTTACCTATTTATAATTATTAGGTGTATTAATCTCTAATTGGTTCAAGTACGAGACCTGCCAAGGGCGGTATTAATATAGTTGTGTGATATGGCGCTTGGGCATAAGGGCTGTTAACTGGATCGTGATACATTTCATGAGCAGCTTCCGAGCCACCAAACCTGGAACTATCTGAACAAAATAGTGTTCGGTACCGACAATTTTCGGGAAGACCCACTTTATAATTTGAGAAGGTTTGTGGAGTGTAATTAAAAATAGCCACAAGGTGGTTGTCACGATCTTTGCCGTAGCGAGCAAAAGAAATAATGGAGTTATTCCTGTCTTCAAGATCTAGCCATCGAAAACCTTCTCCTGAAAAATCGAGTTCCCAAAGAGCAGCTTGAGATGTATACATCATATTAAGCTCAGTAACGAAATATTGCAACTGGCTGTGGTAATCACCCACCTTAAGAAGATGCCAGTCAAGACTTCTCTTGCAATACCATTCTGACCATTGACCGAATTCTCCTCCCATGAAGAGAAGTTTTTTCCCCGGATGCATCCACATCGTCAGTAAAAGAAGCCGGAGGTTGGCGAATTTTTGCCATATATCGCCAGGCATTTTATCAATAAGCGATTTCTTGCCATGGACAACTTCATCATGTGAGAGAGGAAGAATAAAATTCTCGGAAAAGGCATACATTAAAGAGAATGTAAGGTTGTTATGGTGAAATTTTCTATAAAGCGGGTCTTTAGAAAAATAATTCAAAATATCATTCATCCAACCTAAATTCCACTTGAAACCAAAGCCAAGACCACCTTGATCCGTTGATTTAGTCACACCATAAAAACTTGTAGATTCTTCAGCTATGATCAATGTATCCGGAAAAATATTGTATACTATTGCATTAAGATGTCTTACAAATTCGATAGCTTCGAGATTTTCTTTTCCACCATAACAGTTGGGCAGCCATTCACCATCGTTTCTGGCGTAATCAAGATATATGATGGAAGCTACAGCGTCTACCCTTAAGCCGTCTACATGGTATTTGTCGAGCCAAAAAAGAGCATTAGCTATAAGGTAGTTACTCACCTCGTTTCGACCATAATTGTAGATATAGGTACCCCATTCAGGATGTGAGCCCCGTCTGAAATCTTCATGTTCATACAGGGCAGTACCATCAAATAACCCTAGGCTGTGAGCATCTTTAGGGAAATGAGCTGGAACCCAATCCAGTATCACGCCAATATTATTTTGATGACATGTATCGACAAAATACATGAATTCTTCTGGTGTTCCATATCGGCTGGTAATACTAAACGGTGCGGTGACCTGATATCCCCAGGACTCATCTAGGGGATGTTCCATGACCGGCAGAAGTTCAATATGGGTAAAACCAAGCTTTTTTACGTAAGGGATAAGTGTATCCGCGAGTTCGAGATAGGTAAGAAAACGGTCAGGATCATTAGGATCCCTTTGCCAGGACCCTGGATGTATTTCGTAGATTGACAGTGGGGCGTTGTATGGAGAGTTTTTTTGTTTTGCTTCCTGCCAGTGGCTGTCATTCCAGGGAAAACTGTTAACCGATCGTACAATCGATCCGTTTTTAGGTCTCAATTCCCCATAGAATTGAAATGGATCGCATTTCTCAAGTATATTTCCTTCCTGAGTTTTAATAGAAAACTTATAAATTTCGTTTTCTTGCAAATGCGGTATAAATAGTTCCCAAACTCCTGATGCTCCTAGGCTTCGCATCTGATTGACACGACCGTCCCAGCTGTTGAAGTTGCCGATAACAGAAACAGCTTGTGCATTCGGAGCCCATAAGCGAAATATAACTCCGCTTATATTATGAAGAGTAATTGGATGGGCGCCCAAGTGGTTATAAATTTTGTAATTTCGACCGGCATTAAAAAGAAAGCTATCCTGTGCACCTAATTGGACCGGAAACCTGTAAGGGTCATTCGTTCTCCATACTGTTCCATTTTGAAAATGTATTTGATATTGGTAAGAAAACGGGTCAAGGAGAGGGTCCTCGAGTTGTTCTATGTTCAGGACAATTTCAAAGACACCATCAGGATGAACACGTTCCATTTCATGAGAACCCCCTTCCAGGAGCAGCATTACCTGTAGTGCATGGGGTTGAAATGTCCGTAGTAATACAATGTTTTCCTTATCAACGAAAAAATGTGCACCCAGGTAATGAAAAGGATCATGATGGCTACAGCTAAGAATTTTTTCTAAATCACTTTTCATCGCTTAATTAATTAGTTGGACTTGAAAATAGCATTAGAATCTAGTGCATTTGATTGTATACTGTCTCTCTCAAAGCCATAGTATGGTATAAGGAATCATTTGTCATGATTAATCTCTCTTTAGTGTGGTATTTATTACTATTATCACAAAAGGGTATTCTTATCCCACTTTGAGGGGGACTGAATTGAGCGGTAGGTTTAAGGCACTAAAAGACTCATGTCTTTCAGGAACAACGCTTGACGTAGAGAGCCCTGGTTTGATATTATCAAGTAATAAGCTGAAGTTTTAGAGACACGAGTGCAAATCATGGTGTAAGAATATAGCTCTTTTTTACGCTTTTTCCAAAACATCACGTACACTCAGGATAGCCGCTATGAATGAAAAATCTTCGACTGAAAACAATTCCCTGGCAGGCAGTTTTCTCGTGTCCACACCGCAAATGCCGGATCCACGATTTGAGGAGCACGTTATTTATATATGTGCTCACAATGCGGACGGGGCAATGGGAGTATCTGTTAATCGTCCCAATCATATCTTTTCTTTGGCTGAGATTCTTCAAGGTGCCAATCTGCCGGTGCCTGATAAAAAACTGCCTCCCGTTTATATCGGTGGACCCGTTGAGCTTGAGTCGGCCTTCATTCTTTACCTTTCCGATTACTCTGCTGAACATAAACTCGATATAAGCGAGACAGTATCCCTGACCAGAGAGACGAAGGTTCTTGAAGACATAGCCCAAGGAGGAGGGCCTTCTACGTATTTGTTTATATTGGGATATACCGGGTGGGGGCCAGGGCAGCTTGAAAATGAACTGCTGGAAAATGGCTGGCTAACTTTGCCTGCTAGTGATAACATCATTTTTGATATGCCGGATGAACTTAAATGGAAGGCTGCTGCGATGCAGTATGGTATTGATATCGCAACATTTAAGGATGATATAGGCTACGCCTGATGTACCTGGAAATTTCCGCTGATTAAAGAGATTTATCTCTAAATATATGAAAAATAGGTAATTTATGACCTTGGTATCTGAAATATTTTCCTGTAAGCAATGCGGCTATTGTTGTCACGGGGAAACCACTGTTTCGCTTGATGAAAATGATCAAAAACGAATGGTTGATGCACTCGATATACCTAAAGAAAAAGTAAAAGAAAATTTTTGGCGTTTGACCGGTACAACTGTTCAAATGAAAATTTTAGCCGGCCACTGCATCTTTTACGAGTCTGGTTGCAAGGTCCACAAAGGGAGACCGTGGCGATGTGCACAATGGCCGCTCCATCCATCCATTCTGTCGGATAAAAATAACTTCCATACTATTTCCAGTTCCTGTCCCGGTATAAAAAAAGATGTCAGTTACGAGAAATTCTGCCAAATTCTCAGAAAACTGATGGAAGAGTCTGTTGTAAAATGTTGATTGATGGCATTTACTTACCAATGATATGAAACATCAGCTTTTCTTCCTGGGTAAGATTAAGGATCGTTTTATTGAACAAGGGGTAGATGAGTATAGTTCCCGTCTTCAGCATTATACCTCCTTCTCTATAACCGTTCTGAAAGAAAAGGGGAGAGGACGTGGTAAATTTCTCACCACTGAAGATCAAGGTAAATTATTACTTCAGGCAATTCCAACTGGAGCTACAGTCGTAGTTCTTGATTCGAAAGGGAAACAATTTACTTCTGAAGACTTCTCCGGGATAATTAATCAGTGGGAAATGCAGGGGATAAAACAGATATGTTATCTCATCGGAGGCCCGGATGGTCACGCATCTGAAGTAATAGCGGCGGCAGATCTGCTCATATCACTTTCGAAAATGACCTTCACCCATGATATGGCTCGACTGTTGCTGACCGAACAGCTGTACAGGGCCTACACGATTAAGGCTGGGGAGCAATATCATAAGTGATGGCCTCCTAAAAGCTCTTCATCTGTGTCGTTGTGCACCCGTAGGAAGAGTCTTTGGGGTGCAAAAGCAATTATGATTTAAATGTTAAGTAGATGTCAAATCGACTGTTTTTCATTAGGATTGCATGGGATGGCTGGGTTGCAGAAAGTAAGGGTGCCTTGAGAGGCCGCTTTACAACAACGCGATTTTTAGCTGTTTCTCGAGCAGTTTCAAGAAGTGTGTCACCATCCTGATCATCGCCAACCAAAGATCGTATTACCCGCAGGGTCAGTTTGTTAAGAGCTGTTTGATTTTTATGAGGATACATAGGGTCCAGATAAATTGTGTGAAAAATTTCGCTCTGTTTTCGCAGATATTCCTGAGTGTCCTCCAGCACCAGCTTTATCCGTCCGGCGATTTCGGCAGTTTTATCTTCTATCGCCGCTCGGTAAAGACCATCTTCTAAAAGCGCACCGATGATCGGCGATCGTTCACACATCGTTACCCTGCACCCAAGACTTGCCAGTACAAATGTGTCTGAACCAAGGCCGGCCGTTCCATCGAGAATTGTAGGTCTGACCCCTGGCTTTATCCCGGCAGCACGCGCGATCGGTTGTTTAATGGTACAGTTTTGTGACAAGCGGAAACCGTTTTTCCCATGGATGAAATCAACAAACAACAGGCTGATGGATTTCTGTGAACCAAACGGCATATGCAGAAACTGAAGGCCTTGTGGTGTGTATGCAAGAATAAATTCAGTTGATCGTTTTTCTATTGAAGAAATGAAGGGAAGGTTCAATTTCGCAGCTAATTCAACAGCTTTTTGTAGAATTGTCGCTGAATTTATTGTAGATGAAACAGATATCGAACTTCGTGGAAGCATGTGCTTTTCACTCGCTTAAAATTTAAATGAACAGATTCAATCTGCTTCAGTACTCGACCTTTTCTTAAAAACCAATAAGTTTAACATGGCTACTAAAAAACCTGAAGTTATAGCGATCATACCTGCACGTTACGAATCGAATCGATTTCGCGGTAAACCTCTTGCGATGATTGTCGGTAAACCGATGATTCAACATGTGGTTGAAAGAGCCCGTGCCGTAAAAATGCTCTCACGTGTGGTTGTTGCAACGGATGATCCGCGCATTGCCCGTTGTGTGGAGGATTTCGGCGGGGAATACGTCCTGACGAGAAATAATCACGTTTCCGGCTCAGATAGACTGGCTGAAGCGGCGGAACTTCTGAAGATTTCCGAACATGACGTAGTAGTGAACATCCAGGGTGATCAACCGCTTTTTCCTGCTGAGGTAGTTGAACAAGTGGCTCAGCCTTTGCTTGATGATCTGACTTTGCCGATGTCCACCCTCATTTATAAGATTATCAGACCCGAAGAAATAAATGATCCTAATCACGTTAAGACTGTCTTTGACAAAGACAATTATGCATTATATTTTTCCAGGTCGCCAATTCCTTTTCAGCGGAATCCAGATGAACAGATTAAGCCAACATACTATAAACATCTTGGCTTTTACGCCTATCGGAAAGGATTCTTACTCTCTTTTGTTGCGTTGCCTGAAGGAGAATGGGAAAGATTTGAAAAGCTCGAACAATTAAGAGCTTTGGAATATGGCTACAAAATTAAGGTTACTGTAACCGAACATGATTCCATTGAAGTCGATACCCCGGAAGATCTCCTGCGAGTGGAAAAATATCTACTCAATGGAGCGTAATGATTTGACTGGCATTAGATTTATTATTGCCAGGCCATTGATTAAATCTTTTTTACGAGGTTTGGCTTGATATCAGAGAAGCTTCAACACATACAGGCAGTTCGACTTTCTCCCCTTGACCTGCTGCCCCAGCAGGACTTACGAGAAAAAATTTTGGATCTTGTCCTCAAAGGAGTCCCTCCTGGGGCACACTCAGCGGCGAAATCGCATCTTCAATCTTTTAGACAGGAGCTTTTGTCTGCAGATGTTGAAAATGTTAAAGTAGTTGTTTTCGGGGGAGGAACAGGTTTATCCAATATTATCGGAGGTGATTCGAGACTTTCAAGTTGGGTCCAAAAGCCTTTTATCGGCTTGAAAGAAATTTTTCCGCAAACGCGTTCTATCGTCTGTATAACGGATAATGGAGGCTCAACAGGTGAATTGCTCAAAGATTTACCAATAGTTGCTGTTGGTGATATGCGGCATGTCCTGTTGTCTTCTATCCAATTGATAAACTTACAAAAAAGATATGGTATTGATAAGTTAGAAGCAACAGAGGTGGCTTCCATCCTATCGGATGTTTTTAATTGGCGATTTACCGGTCCATTACAACGCAATCGATCTGATTTTCTTATTGTTGAGGCAAAGATAAAAGGTCTTCCTCGACCATTGGAACAATTCCTGAAATCTCTTTTGAATTATCTTTTTAGTGACCAGAGGCTTGCTTCAACCTTAAAAAGATCACATTGCTTTGGTAATCTCCTGCTTGCTGCAGCTATTTATCGTGAAATTCATCAGGGGATGTCCAATGTTGAATTGGCCAGCAATCAAAAACTGTTGCACAAGGCCATATTCAGCGGCATGAACGCTATTGCTTATGCCATAGGCGCAGGTGAAAGAGCGGTCCTTCCGTGTACTTCAACGCCGGCTCAATTGCGCGTGCTCTACACAAATGGCGTGGAAATCACAGGAGAACATAAGTTAAGTGAAGCGAAAAGGGGTTTCCCGGTTGAGAGCGTACAGGTTGATTATTGTGATACTGTGCGTATTTATCAGGAAGTGTTCCAGGACATCAACGAAGCGGATATTATAATTCTCGCACCCGGAAGTCTCTATTCTTCTATTATTCCAGTGTTCAAGGTTCCAGGTCTGGCGGAAGCAGTCAGAAACAACAGGGGGGCATTAAAAATATTGGTTTCGAACCTATGGGTTCAGTCCGGTGAGACAGATCGCTCTATTGCCGATCCTGATAGAAAATTTCATGTGTCCGACATGATTAGGGCCTATGA